>JAPLMQ010000205.1 GCA_026386955.1 Planctomycetota bacterium | reverse complement strand
ACGCTGCGCGCAAGGGGCCGCCCGGGCCGGCGTCGACAAGCCCGCCGCACGCCCCGCGTCGCCGGCCACAACGGGCTGGACGCGGCTGTGCAAGGAATACCGGACAGTAGTGGTTGAGCCGTACCCGGCGAAGCCCACCGGTTGGGCGCTCATTCATCTACGACGCGCCGCGACCGGCAAAACCCTTCCACGCCAACCCTCTGGCCCGCGCCGGTCGACCGGAGATTTCCCGCACACACACCTCGCGCCGGTGGGCTTCGCGGATTACCGCTCAACCCACCCTACAAGATCGCCCGACCTCGCCATCTCGTGATAACTTGGGCCGACCGATTCCCACGGTCCAATTGAGCAGGGGCTCCGGTGGACGTTCTCATTTACGCACTGGCCGCCGTCGCAGCCTGCCTGATCGGCTGGCTGCTGCTCCGCGTCGGCAAGTCTCGCCGCGTCGGCGACGCGCCTCACTGCCGCCAGTGCGGATACTGCCTCACCGGCCTCGCGGGCGACCGTTGCCCCGAGTGCGGCGGCCCCGCGGCCGACCGCGTGATCGGCGAGCGGCGGAGACATCCGTGGCTGCCGTGGTTGGGACGGATCTTGGTCGGCCTTGGGATTTGCCTGACGCTGTGGGCGGGGCGGAGGGCGCACGAACGATCGCTCCATGAGTGGTATCAGTATCGCCCGTTCTTCCTGGTCCTCCGTGACCTCAAGAGCGGCGACTGGGAGATGATTTTTCATGCGTCGACGCAGATGTTGAGATGGCTCGAGGCCGGCGGACTTAGCCCGTCGCAGAAGGCCCGCGTGGTCTCGGTGGTTCTCGCGCAGATGAAGGCCAACCCGCTTTCGAGAGGGGTATGGACGGGGCCGGCGGCATTCGTCCCTGATGCCCGGGGCTGTTTCCTGGGGAAAATGCTGCTCGCCGACGAATTGGATGAGCGGTCGACGCGTGAGTTCCTGATGATCCCCAACGTCTTTGAGCTGACCATCATGGCCCGTCCCAAGGGCTTCTGGGGGTTGGGAATCCGCTCGCCCTTGTCCCAGATCCCCGCCAAGCGAAGGCTCTTGTTGCGCGTGCAGGTGGAGTTGTCGGAGCGCGATGGCCAACAAGTTTTGCCGCGGCAGGTCATGGCCTCGTACATGCTCACAGTGCATCGCGTCGATGGGCAACCGATCGATGATTCCTTGCATACCACGCACCAGGGCGACGTCTTCCCCCCGGCCTTCGAATCGATGGTCTTCCGCGTCCGAACGGCTTGGTATCTCACGGGCCTCGGAGAGGCTTCGAAGCTGCCCGAATGGGCGACGTCTCCCGTCGCAATGGCGGATTTCCGCCGCATTATGGCCGCGAAATCCACCCTCTTCCTGGCGGAGTTCGAGGATGCGGTGAAGGTCGATGATTCCAACGGCTGGGACGCCGTCGTGCCGCAGACGCCGGCGACGGGCCCCGCGACGAGGCCTGCCGCCGGGCCGCGGGATCGCCCCTTGTAGGGTGGGTTGAGCCGTACTCGGCGAAGCCCACCGGTTGGACGCTCGTGCAACCGTGAAGCGCCGGAAAACTCGCAACGCTCACGGCCGACAATCCGGCTCGCGCCGGTTGATTGAGGATCTCACGGCCGCACACCTCGCGCCGGTGGGCTTCGCGAGTACGCTCAACCCACCCTACATGACCGCCCGGCCGCGCCTCACTTCGCCGCCTGTTGGACACCTTCCTCCACCACCTCCAGCGCGTTGAGGATCGGCGCCGACTGCTTCGTCATCGGCCCCCCGGCTCCCGTCGCCGCACCCCCCGCCGGCGTGAACTCCACCGTCACCGCCTCCGTCGCCGCGACGTGCTTGAACTCCTTCGCCAGCGCCTTGTTCGCCCCGGCCTCCTTCGCGATGTCGAACTGCTTGAGCACCGGCTTGCCCTGCAGCGCCACGTCGAAGACGCGCTGCCCGGGCTTCGCGCCGTCCGGCTCGGCGAAGTGCAGCCGGACCGTGAACAGCCGCTCCGCCACCGGCGCAGGCTTGCCCAGCCCCAGCGGCGTGAAGTTGGTGCAATGGTTCAGCCCGTCGAGGCCAAGGTAGGTCAACGCCTCGGTGCCTAGGCCCGGGTCCATCATCAGGAAGTTCACCGCGAGGTCGTCCTTGGCCAGCCCGGCCTTCTCCAGCGTCGTCCACGGGATCGCCATCTCGATGCTCATGCCCTTGTCGTCGGCGACCACGGCCGACTCCCACGGGGCGCTCCACGAGCGGTCGAGCTTCTTCGCATCCTCGTCGTAGAGGGCGGTGCTCTTCGCGTTGTCGGGCGTCACGGTGAGGTAGACGGCCTTCTTCGCACTCTTGTCGCTTTTGCCTGTGATGACCAGCCGCCACCAATTGTCGCTGGGTGAGAGCGAGTCGCCTTCATCAGCCACCTGGGCGGTGACCTGCTTGCCCTTCTTGCCGAGGCGGTCGACCGTCTCGGGCGCGGGCTTGCCGGTGTGGCCGCGTTGCCACGGCGCGGCCTTCGCGACGAAACCGGCCGTGCTGCCCTCGCGCGGCAGCCGGCCCCACTTGGTCATGGGCGGACGCGTCACGCCGACGTAGAGGTTCTGCGCATCTTGGCGGAAGAGGACGTGCGTGTTGGTGTAGGGCAGCTCGGGCGGGCGCGTGATGGCCGGCGGTGCGGCGGCCATCGTGGGATCGCCAGCGGGTGTTGCCGGGGCGTCGGTCTTGAGCGCCTCAGCCCATGACGTGTCGTCCGCAGCGGCGCCGGCCGCAAGCGGGTCGGCCGCGCTCTTCGCAGGCTTTTTCGTGGCCGGGGGGGCCAGCGCGGCCTTGAGTTCCTCCACCCACGTCGGCTCGTCGAGCTTGCCGTCGAGCGTGATGGCCCCCGGTGTTCCGGGGGCGGGAGCAGGCGTCGCCTTCAACGCCTTGAGGAAATTCAACTGCACCGTCGCCTTCGCGATCCCGCGGCAGCCCGAGCTGTAGATCCACGGATCGCCGGTGCCGTTGACCGGCACGCGGTCGCCGTTGATGTGGTAGGGCCCGAGGCCCGCCCCCGGAGCAGCGCCCAGCGCATATTCGATGTCGACCGGCAGGCCGACAACGGAGCGGATCGACCGGCGATACCAAAGCCCGGTCTGCGCGTCGCGCATGCCGATGGGGTAGGCCAGCGGGTGGTCGGGGTTGGGGTGCCCCTCGGGCGACTCCAGCTTGCTGTCGCGCGGGAAGCCCAGCCAGAGGTCGCCGCGCGCGTCGCGGCGGTCGCCGGGCGCGCCCAGCAGGACGTGGGCGTGGCGGACGACGGTGTCGACGTCGCGGTCGTAGAACTTGGCCCAGTCCTCGTTGAGCCGGCGCTCGGCGGGGGCGAGGACGACGGTGGTGTGGTAGGCGTGGTTGCAGACGCAGTGGCCGCGCTCCTCGGAGATGAAGAGCAGGCCCAGCGCGGCGAAGGAGGGCGTGCTGCAGCCGGTCTTCACGCCGCCCATCGCGTAGAGCGAGCGGTTGCCGCTGTTGTCCGCCAGGTCGTAGAGCCTGCCCTGCCCGAAGACGACGTTCGCGGCGAGGTTGGTCCCGCCGCAGACGGGGGCGAAGCCGGTGATCTTGGGCACGGGCTCGCCGGTGAGCGGGTGGAGACCGGGGGTGGCGACCATGTCGGGCCCGGGGATGAAGACGGAGGGGGCTGGCTTGGCGGCGACGTTGGCCGGGGCGGGCGGGGGTGTGGTCAGCGCGGTGGGGCCTTTGGCGAGGTCGGCCTTGCCAGCCTCCGAGAGGGCGACGCGGGCCCAGCCGTTGTTCACGCCATCGGCCGCCCAATCGCCGAAGAGATGCCGGCGGACGATCGGCTCGCCGGCCCCGCCGTCGTGCGAGTTGAGCGTCGCGGCGAAGTCGATGGTCGCGGGGCGCATGCCCATCTTCGCCGCGGCGCCGGTCCAGGCGACGACGACCTTGGTGCTCGTGCCCCCGGCGTCGCGCGTGCCGGTGACCTCGATCTTCGGGAGCCCCGTCCCGTTGATCGGGCTCCACGACGCCGGCGTCTTGCCGCTCGCGGGCACGACGCGGAAACGGAAGGCCCCGGCCTCGTAGAGCCCGTAGCGCAACTCGGCCGGCCGGGCATCGATGGAGATCTCCCAGGAATCAAGCGGGCTGGCGACGGCGTCCTTGGTCGTGAGCGTGAGCGTCAGCCCGCCCGGCGTCGGCTCCATCGCGACCGTGCCCGAGTGCGCGGCGTCGACGGGCAGGCTCCACGGCTTGCCGGGCTCGATCGTCGCGACGGTCGGGGGATTGACGGGCGCTTGGATGAGCTTCTGCTCGCCGGTGCGGGCGTCGAGCATGATCCAGCCCGCCCCCTTGCCCTGGAAGTAGCCCGGGCCCAGATCGACGTAGACCACGTCGTCCTGCGGCCTGACGTTGCGCAGCAGGTCGGCCTTGCCGTAGGGCGCGACGTCGGCGGCGGGGTAGAGCACGCCGTCGATCAGCCGCGCGGCCGACGACTTCTTGGGAACCGGGCGCGTCCAGAGCACTTCGCCGTTGTAGGCGTCGACGGCCGTCAGCGCGTCCTCGCTGAAGGTGTACGAGCGCCCGTTGCCGACGGTCGGGCCCGGGTTGTCCTCGGTGAAGTTCTGGAGCTGCGTGGTGCTCGGCCCGCCGATCCAGAGCGGGCGCAGCGGCCACTTCACGCGCTGGTCGACGGTGTAGGCCTTGCGGTCGGTGTCCCAATCGAGCGCGCCGGGGAGCTTGCCGCGCACGATCGAGCCGACGATCGAGCCGTCGACGGCGGAGACCGCCAGCTCGTGTTGCTCGTCGTTCATCTGCTGGACGAGCCGCTGGCGGTCGGCCGGCTCAAGGCCCGGGGAGAGCAGCAGGCCGCCGCACGGGCGGAGCAGGCGGAAGAGCTCCTTGCCCGCGAGCCCCGGCAGCTTCGCGAGCGGGGCGTCGACGAGGATGGTGTTGGCGAAGAACTGGGCGAAGGGGAGGCGCTCAAGGCTGTCGACCGTCTGCACGCTGATGCGCGAGCCGTAGAGCGCCGAGGCGCCCAGGATCTTCTCGCGCATCGCCGCGGCGGCGGACTCGTTGGTGGTGGCGAGGACGACCTGCAGTTGCGTCTGCGCCGCCAACGCCAGCGCGGTGGTGGCGCTTTCGTTGTTCAGCACCAGGGCGAAGCCGCGGTCCATCCCCGCCTCGCGGATGCGCTTGAGCACGGGCTCCGGGAGAACGGGCGGGGCGAGTGACGGCGCGGGTGCGGCGTGGACGGCGTCGGATCGCTTCGGGGCGCTCGCCGACTCAAAGGCGTAGACGGTGCCCTTGTCGGTCGAGACGAAGACGCGCCCGTCGGCGACGGCGATCTCGCGGGCCTCGCCGTCGACCTCGGCCCGCCACAGCTCCCCCGTGCCCTTGAGCGTGATCGTGTAGCCCGGCTCCGCGGCGACCGCGGCCTTCACCCCGTTGGGCTCCACGCCCGGCTTCCCCGCCTTGAGCTTGAACGCTCGGAACTTCTGGCTGTCCATGTAGGCGCTCACGCTGCCGAAAAGCGTGTCGCGCTGCAGCGTCGCGTCGGGCCCGGTGACGGTCACCTGCGCCTCGAGCATGAAGTTCGCGCTGGACATGCTCAGCTCGAGGAGCCGCACGGGCACCACGGCCGAGAGCTCGTAGCCCGTGGGCGTGGTGGTGGTGAGCACGCGGATCTCGGGCGCGGGCGTGAGCTTGCCCGCCTCGGAGCGGAAGGCCCGCGCGGGCTCCTTCTCGGTCTGCGGCACGAGGAAAATCTGCCCGATGGGCTGCTTGCCCGGCCCGGGGTTCGAGCCGAAGACCTCGACGCACGAGCCCTTCCACGGCGTGGCCGCCTGGGTGATGTGCGGCTCGACGACGCTGGCGTGCACGAGCAGTTCGTCGCCCGCGAGGCCGAAGCGCACCTCGGCCGACTTGGTCGGGCCCGAGCGCTCCGCGGAGACGTAGCCGTCCTGCCCGAGCAGCAGCGCGTTGCCCGCGAGGGCGAGGCCCCAGGCCTTGCGCACGTAGGGCACGCCATCGCGCACGATCGCGCTGACCTTGGCCTTCTCGTGGATCTGCGTCGGCCCCGCCTGCGCGGCGATGGTCACCTGCGGCACGACGCCCGCGCCCCACGGGCGCGGCACGTCGGCGTGGGCCAGCGAGGTGGGCATCAGGGCGAGGACGCCCGAGCGGTGCAGCGCGAAGGAGTACTCGTTCGTGCCGTCGATGGTCACCCACGTCCCGCCCGCGCCGGGCAGACCCCAGCTCTTGGCGCTGCCCCCGTGCAGGTTGATCACGGCCCCGGTGAGGCGGTTGAGCGGGAGCGGCCCTTGGTTGGCCTGCGGGAAGAGCAGGCTGTCGCCGTGGGCGAGCGCCGCGCCCTGCGGCGTGCCGCCCGCGGTGTCGTTGCACCAGAGCACCTCGCCGGTCTTCGCGTCGAGCGCGTAGTAGAAGACGCCCTCGGCCGGGAGCAGCCCCGCGGCGAAGTAGACGGCCCCGTCGGCGACGACCACGCCCGAGCGGATCGGCCAGCGCGAGATCATGCGGTTGTTGGCGATCTTGCGCTCGTCGCGCGGGGCGGCGCGGAACTTCCAGGCGAGCTTGCCCGTCGCGGCGTCGACGCAGTACGCGAACCCGTCGTCGGAGGCGAAGTAGGCCTTGCCCAGCGCGAGGTGCGGCGCGAAGCGCACGGGCCCGCCGGTGGTGAAGCGCCACTTCTCCTCGCCCGTCGCGGCGTCGAAGGCGCGGACGGTGTCGTCGGCCGACGAGCCGAGGCAGACGATCCCGCCCGCGGCGACGATCTGCGGGGCGTAGTCGAAGTCCATGCGGTTGAGCAGGCGGAAGGTGTCGGGCCAGGCCGGCCGCGGAGGCTGGGCGGCGGGGCGGCTCCACGCGAGTCGCAGCGGGAACGCGGGCAGCGCGTCGGCGTCGGCCACGGCGCTGCGGTCGGCGTCGTGGCGGTGGGCCGGCCAGTCGCCCGCGCGGGCGGGGGATGGGCGAAGCAGGCAGAGGCAGGCCGCGACGGACGCGATGACGAACAGGAGGCGTGGACGCATGGAGGCGCTCCGCAAGCGAGGGGGACCTATGAGTGTATCCGTTCAGGTCGCGCGGACGGCGGTGCGAAGGGGCTCTTGTAGGGTGAGTGAAAGTGCCCGCGAAGCCCACCGGCTGGATTTGAGGGCGAAGTCTGGGTGCCACATGCCATCGTACCCGTGGCATGTGCTGGTCCACCCAAGGCGTCCGGGATCACGGCAGGTCCGCAATGGATGCAGATTGTCCATTCCACCTTGTTTTCAGGGGTTTCAAGTTCCTCGGTGGCAGTGCGTGCCGGCCGGCCGAAGACACATGCCACGGGTACGGTGGCATGTGGCACCCAGCCACCTCACCGTTCGGAGAGGCCGAAGCCGTCGAGGCTGTAGAGCGGCGCGGTCTCGGGGTCGGCGGTGGGGTCGAGCCGGCGGGCCTCGGCGAGGTCTGCTGCGGCGCGGTTGGCGTCGCCCGCGGCGGCGTGGGCCCGGCGGCGGGCGAGGTGAGACTGCATGCTCTGTGGGTTGAGCCGGACGGCGGTGTCGGCGTCCGTGGCCGCGCCGGCCGCTTGCCCCGAGGCCACGAGGATCGTCGCCCGCAGGGCGTAGCCCCCGGCCAGCGCGGGGTTGGCGCGGATCGAGCGGTTCACTTCGCTCAGCGCCTCCTCATGGTCGCCCGACGACTCGAGCACCACCGCGCGGACGTACCGCGCGTTGGCGCTGGCGGGGTCGAGCTTCACCGCGGCGTCGGCGAACGCGCGGGCCCGCGCCGGCTCGCGGCTCTCAAGGTAGGCCAATGCCAGCGCCGCCGACGCCTCGGCCGAGCGCGGGCTGGCCTGCACCGCGGCCAGTGTGAGGCGGACCGACCCTGCCCCGTCTCCCGACGCGAGCGACGCCAGCGCGAGCTGGAGCTGCGCCGCCGGGTCGCGTGCGTTGGATTGCAGGGCCTTGTGGCAGGCCTCCCGGGCCTGGTCGTACGACCGCTGCTGCCGCGAGAGTTCCGCCCGGGCGATCAGGGCCGACGGGCACTTCGCGTTGAGCGACTCCAGCGCGTCGCAGTCGGCGGCGGCGGCCACGACGTTCCCGCGCAGCCGCTCGAGCGTCGCGTGGCCCAGGATCGCCGGCTCGCAGGCGGCGTCGATCTTGAGCGCCTCGGCGAAGTCGGCCGCGGCGTGCGTCGCGTCGCCGCGCTTCAGATACGCCTGCCCGCGGGCCGCGAGGGCGCGGGCGTCGTTGGGCTTGGCCTTCACGGCCTTGTCGAGCCCGTTGAACGATTGGTCCGAGGCCGCGATCGCCGCGGTGAACTCGGCCTCCGCCTCCGCCAGGGCCGCGGCCTGCGCGGCCGTGAGGGATTTGCCAGGGCGGGCGGCCGACGGCTGCGCGGGGTTCCGTGTGGAGGTTTGCGCCGCGGCGGCGCTGTCGGCCGAG
>JAPLMQ010000313.1 GCA_026386955.1 Planctomycetota bacterium | reverse complement strand
CGATGTTGTCGGAGTAGGTGACGGTGAAGGTGTAGCTGGTCGCGCCCGCCGCGGAGACGTTGGCGGCGGTGACGCTGGCGGTGGGGGGCGCGGTGTCTGGCGTGCCGATGGTCGCGGTGAAGGTCGCGAGGGTGGAGGCGGCGGCGGTGTTGCCGCTGGTGTCGGCGACCTGGCCGGCGACGAGGGCGACGCTGTAGGTGCCGTTCGCGCCGACCGACCAGGCGCCGCCGGGGGCGGCGATGGAGTAGGTCGCGGTGCGCGGGGTGCCGTTGCTGTTGACGTTCACGCTCACCAGGGCGGCGAGCTGGCTGAAGCCGTTGGGCCCGGTGACGCGGACGTCCGAGCCGTCGAGCGTCGAGACGTTGATCCCGGCGTTGTCGCTGAAGGTGACGGTGAAGGTGTAGCTGGTCGCGCCCGCGGCGGTGACGTTGGAGACCGAGGCGGCGGCGGTGGGGGCGGTGGTGTCGGCGGTGGAGGTGGCGAAGCCGGCGCGGACGTAGGCGTTGGCGGCGACGGCCATGAGCGCGGGGTTCCAGTTCGCGCGGGACTGGTTGCGGGCGGCGGTGAGGAAGGCGTCCTGGGTGGCGGCCCCGCCGAGGGTGGCGTTGTAGCTGGCGGCGTCGCGGTTGGGGTCGACGTACCCGGGGGTGTTGGCGGCCCCGTAGGCGCCGTAGTAGTTGCCCGACTGGGTGATGCTGATGCCCGAGCCGAGCAGGACCGGGGTGTGCCAGTCGTAGACGATGTTGTTGTTGAGCGCCAGGCCGGTGGTCGGGGCATCGATGCTGAAGCCGTGGCCGCTGTTGGTGGCGCTGCGGTCGTGGGCAATGATGTTGTTGCTCACCACGCCCAGGCGGATGTTGACCAGGTCGAACCCGAAGCCACGGGGGAGGGCCGAGGTGATGTCGCCGGACTGGAGGACGACGTTGTTGCTGGCGTAGCCCAGGATGCCGTTGGGGGCGGAGGAGGAGAAGTCCTGCCCGCCGCCGATGAGCATGCCCAGTGGGTTGTCGAAGATGAAGTTGTCGGAGACGGTGCCGCCGGCGCGGTCCTGCACGCCGTGGCTCGAGGCCCGGGCGAGGATGTTGCCGGTGATGAGGTTGTTGTCGCTGTAGTTCTCGTTGTCGAGGTAGATGTTGTGGTTGAAGACGTTCTTCTCGGCCCCGACGACCGAGGCGTTCCAGCCGTTGTGGTCGAAGAGGTTCTCCTGGATGGTGATGCCCAGGACGCCCGAGAGGTAGATGCCCTCGGAGTGGCCGGAGGTGCCGTAGGAGTCGGTGACGACCGAGCGGCGGATGGTGAAGTTGTTCAGCGTGCTGGTGACCGGGTCGGGGCCTTGGATGACCAGGCCGTCGTTGAAGAAGCGGAAGGCGGAATCTTCGATCAGGAGGTTGCTGCCCGGGGCGACCCAGCGGATGCCGTTGGGGATCGGGACGGTGTTGGCCCCGGCGACGGAGGGGTCGCGCGTCATGGCGTAGAAGTCGAGCCCGATGATGGCGATGTCGTGCATCGAAGCGCCCGAGATGACGCTGATGCCGTCCTGGCCCGAGGGGGGCGTGATGATCGGGCGGGCGCCGGTGCCGTAGGCGCCGAGCACGGTGGGCTCCTGGGCGTTCCGGCCGGAGCGCGACCAACTGATGCTCTCGTTGAAGGTGTCGCCCTTCTTGAGCAGCACCCAGTCGGGGAAGCCGTTGCGGGCCTTGGCGACGGCGGCGGCGATGGTGCGCACCGGGCTGGCCTGCGAGAGGCCGGTGTTCGCGTCGTTGCCCGTGGAGCTCGAGACGTAGATCAGGCGCGAGTCGGCGCTGGCGGCGATGTCCGTCCACCCGTCGGTGCTCATCGCGACGCTCATCAGTTGCCGCGGCTCAAGCGCCTCGAGGCTGTGCGCCCCGGAGCTCCGCTGGCTGCGCGCCGCCCGCTTGGTGCGGGCGATCGTGCGGCGGAGCGTCTGGACCGCGGACGAACCCAACCACGATGTCAACATCGTTGCCATGTCGCGTTACCCTGTCGGTGGCCTGGATTGGTGATTCCCCGTCGCGCAGGGCGCTCGACGAACGAGGCCCGGGAAATCGCACAACCAAGCGAAAGATTCACCTCCAAGGCACGCCAGTAATTTGCTGAAACAGGGGTAGATGGAGAAGGCAATTCGACGTCATAGCCGTCACCGACGGCCTCGTCGCGCAGGTCGACGATGCCTCGGCCCCGCGGGTGTGCCGATAACCGGCACGCGCGGACGACGCACGGCAAACCCTTCACCTTGGCTGAAGAATCGATCCCCCCGAAGACCGACGACTTGCACCGCCCGCTTAACAGCCCGCAGGACCGGAATATTCCTCATAAACGTCCGTTTGGCCGACGATTGGCTCTTTCCGGACAATGGATTCAGCCGAATTCCATTCAGTCCAGCCGGGCAACGGATCGATTCAGAAGACAGCCTCCTCGGGACACGTGATGACCACCGCTCAAAACCCCCCGCCCCGCCGCGTCCTGGTGATCGCCGAGGCGGCCAACCCCGAATGGGTCAGCGTTCCGCTCGTCGGTTGGTCCCACAGCCGGGCCCTCGCGCGCGTTGCCGACGTCCACGTCGTGACGCACGTGCGCAACGCCGGGGCCTTCGTCCGGGCCGGGCTGGTCGAAGGGAAGGACTTCACCGCGATCGATTCGGAGAGGGTCGCCAAACCGCTGCACCGCGCCTCCGAACTGCTCCGGGGCGGCTCGGGCAAGGGATGGACGTTGGTGACCGCCGTCGCGGGCATCAGCTACTACTACTTCGAGCGGCTGGTCTGGAAGCGCTTCGGGGCCGACATCCGCGCCAAGCGCTACGACGTGGTCCACCGGATCACGCCGCTGAGCCCCACGACGCCCAGCCTGCTCGCCCGGAAATGCAACGCTGCGGGTGTACCCTTCGTCTTGGGGCCGCTCAATGGCGGAGTGCCCTGGCCCCGCGAGTTCGACTCCGCCCGCCGGCGCGAGCGCGAGTGGCTCTCCTACGTGCGCGACATCTACAAGCTCATGCCCGGCTACGCCTCGACCCGCAGAAGCGCCGCCGCCATTCTCGCCGGCTCGAAGCACACGCTTGCGCAGGTTCCCGTCCGTTTCCAAGAGAAGTGCGTCTACCTGCCCGAGAACGCCATTGACCCCGCGCGCTTCACGCTCTGCGCCTCTGGGCCGGTGGGCACGCCCCTGAAGCTCGCCTTCGTCGGCCGGCTCGTACCGTACAAAGGCCCCGACATGCTGCTCGAGGCCATCGCGCCCCTCGCCCGCGAGGGGCTCGTGCGCCTCGACGTGCTGGGCGACGGCCCGCTCATGCCCGCGCTCAAGGCCATCGTCGATCGCGAGAAGATCCAAGACCAGGTCACGCTCGCCGGCTGGGTCGAGCACGGGCAGCTCCAGCACCGCCTCGTGCAGTCCGACGTCTTCGCCTTCCCCAGCATCCGCGAGTTCGGCGGGGGCGTCGTTCTCGAGGCGATGGCGCTCGGGCTCGTGCCCGTCATCGTCAACTATGGCGGTCCCGGCGAACTCGTCACGCCCCAAACCGGCTACGCCCTCCCGCTCGGGACGCGCCAACAGATCATCGCCTCGTTCCGCGAGACGCTCGGGCACCTCGCGCGCGATCCCTCGGGCATCCGCGCCATGGGCGAGCGCGGGCGGCGCGACGTCTTCGATCGCTTCACGTGGGACGCGAAGGCCCGGCAAGTGCTCGACGTCTACGACTGGGTCTTGGGCAAGCGCGCGGACAAACCGACCTTCTGATGCGTCACTTCCGCGCCGGGAGGTATCCCGCGCGGATGAACGCGCAGACCGTCTCCGCAAGGTATGCCTCGCGCCAGGTCTGGCGCGACTGCGCCCGCGCCTGGGCCAGGAACGCCTCCAGGCTCGCCCTCCCGCCCAGCGAGGCCTGATATTCCGCCACCCCGCGCGTCGGGTCGGGCCGGGGGCCCGGGCCAGCGCCGGGCGGGGCCGCGTCCGCCGGCAGCCCCTCAAAGCCTGACGGCCGTTCCAGGATCGTGAACCATTTCGCCGTCGGGCGCGGGGAAGCGTAGCGGTTCCCGCGGAAAACCGTGCCCTCCGGCGAGACCGTCCAGACCATCAGCGGGCAATCGCGGTCGAGCGCCTCGAAGTCGTTGCCCTCGATCGCGATCCTCGGCCCACCCGCGCCCGAGCGCAGGGCGATCCGCCAGTCGTAGACGATGTTCCCGCGCAGAAGCACCGCAGCCGCGGGGGTGTCGAGGGAGATCCCGTGTCCGAAGGGGCGGGCGGTGCGGTCGTGGGCGATCAGGTTGCCCTCGACCTTGGCGGAGCGGATGTTGGCCAGGTCGATCCCGAACCCGCGCGGCTCCTTGTCGTTGATGTCCGTGCCGTCGAGGATCACGTTGTTGGCCACCGTCCCGTCGATCCCGTCAGGGTTGTGTTTCGCGAAGTCGTCCCCGCCGCCCAGCAGGATGCCCAGGGGGCAACGGACGACGAGGTTGTCGCGCACGACTCCGCCCCGTCTGGCCTGCACCGCGTGGCTCGAGGCCCGCGCGAAGATGTTGCCGCGCACCTCGATCCTGTCCGACACGTTCTCGTTGTCGAGGTAGACGTGGTGGTTGAAGTGCGTCGCCCCGGCCTCGGGCACGCGGTCGTTCCACCCGTTGTGGTCGAAGAGGCATTCCTCGACGAGGATCCCGTCGACCATCGAGGCATAGAGCCCCTGCGAGTGGCTGGTGTTCGAATAGGCGTCGATGATCATGCTTCGGCGCAGGCGGAAGTCGTGGAGCGGGGCCTTGCCGTTGTCGCCGCCCTCGATGGTGATGTTGGAGGCGTAGCCCTGCACGAGGCAATCCTCGATGAGCAGGTCCTCGCCCGGGCCGAGCCAGCGGATGCCGGTCTCGCCGGCGGGGCCGCTGTAGAGCGGGTGGTCGGGGTCGCGTGTGTGAGCGTGGAAGCGGAGACCGACGAGGGCGACGTGGCGGACGGGGCGCGGGGCGATCTTGCGGAAGCCGCAGCCGCGCCCGGTGAGCAGCGTCGGGCGATCGCCCTCGCCGTAGGCGCCCAGCACGAGGGGCTCGTCGGCCGACTTGCCCGAGAGTTCCCAGTCGTCGAAGGATTGGTCGGCCCAGATGTCGCCTCGGCGGAGGAGGAGCCAGTCGCCGCGTCCGTCGCGCAGGAGGGAGAGGCCGCGCTTGAGGCTGCGGACCGGGCGGCGCTCGGCCAGACCGTCCTGGCTGTCATCGCCCAAGGTGAAGCTGACGTAGACGACGCGTGCGTCCGCCGCCGGCTTGAGGATGGTCCACCCGCGCTCGTCGAGCCCCGCCCGGGCGGGGCGGGCCAAGGCGAGCAGCGTCGCGGCCGCGAGCAGGAGCAGCGGGGCGGCCGCGCGGGCGGGGGAACGGGGGATGGTGCGTCGGTTCTGCATGGCGTCGCGTTGGCCCGAACGGTCCGATGCCCTATAATCGTCTGTTTCCCCGATGGGGAGTAGCCCACCGCTGATGCGGGTGTGGCCGGCGTCAATACGATCCGCGTGCCAGCCACGCGTTTCCGCTGGTCACCTGCGACGAACGTAGGGGCGAGACCATCATGGTCCCGGAATGGGTCCGTGGCGGCCTCGCCCCTGTGCTTTTGGGGAAAGACCCATCGGGCCGGTCAGGAGTCCGTCGCATGCTCTGGATCTGGGCCGGGTTCATCCTCTTCGTGCTATTCGTCCTCGCGCTCGACCTGGGCGTGTTCAACCGCAAGGCCCACGTGGTGAGCGTCAAGGAGGCGCTGGGCTGGTCGGCCGTCTGGATCGCCCTGGGCCTCTCCTTCACGGCCTTCATCTACTTCGGATACGAGCACCATCTTCTCGGGCTCGGCGACGCGGTCGACCTCGTCGACGGGCAGGTCAACAACGGCAAGACCGCGGCGGTGAAGTACCTCACCGGCTACGTCGTCGAGAAGTCGCTGAGCGTCGACAACATCTTCGTGATCGCGATGCTCTTCGCCTTCTTCGCCGTCCCCGCGATGTACCAGCACCGCGTCCTCTTCTGGGGCATCCTGGGCGCGCTGGCGATGCGGGGCGGGATGATCTTCCTCGGCGCGCAGCTCATCGCCCGGTACCACTGGATCCTCCTGGTCTTCGGCATCCTGCTGATCATCACCGCCGTGAAGATGCTGGTGATGAAGGAGGGCGACTCGGACCCGGGCAAGAACGTCGTGGTGAGGATCACCCGCAAATTCTTCCCGATCACCACGCGGTTCCACGGCGAGCACTTCTTCGTCCGCGCGGGATCGACCGGGTCGCACGAGGCCGAGGTCCCCGGCGGGCAGGCGCTGCCCGACCCCGCGGTCGACGCCGCCAAGCCCGGCACGATCATGCTCACGCCCCTGGCCCTGGCGCTGATCATGGTCGAGACCACCGACCTGATCTTCGCCGTCGACTCCATCCCCGCGATCTTCGCCATCACCGGCGACCCGTTCCTGGTCTTCACCAGCAACGTCTTCGCGATCCTGGGCCTGCGCAGCCTCTACTTCGCGCTGGCGGGGCTGATCGCCAAGTTCCGGTTCCTGAAGGTCTCCCTCGCGGCTGTGCTGGGGCTGGTGGGCACGAAGATGATCTTCCCCGAGACGTTCCAGGAGACGCTGGGGCCGAACTTCAACCTCTACCTGCTCCTGGGGGTCCTGATGATCCTCGTGCTGGGCGTCGTGGCGTCGCTGGCGCTGCCGGCGAAGGAAAAGGCGCACGCGAAGCCGACCTGATTCATGGCGAGCAGGATCCGCAGCACCCAGGCACGCGGCGCCTGGGCTTTGGGGGTTTCCAGTAAACTGTCGTGTTGTGTTCGGCAGCCCGTTTGGAAGTTTTCCCATGCAGCTCACGCTCGCCCAGAAGAAGTTGTTCCACGAACAAGGCTACATCCGCCTCCCGGGCCTGATTCCCCCCGCGATGGTCCGCGCCGCCCGCCGCGCGATCAACCACTCGCTGGGCGACCGCGGGATGAACCAGTCCGAGCTCTCCACGCTCCGCTCGCAGACCTACTGCCGCGAGGTGACCAACCAGCCGGTGATCGTCGATCTCTACCACCGCACGCCCGCGATCGACGCCGCCGAGTCGCTCGTCGGCAAGGGCAAGCTCAGGCCCACCGGCAGCGGACAGATCGCCCTGCGTTTTCCCACGCTCGCCGACCCGCCCGGCAAGCCCCACCCGCACGTCGACGGGATGTACACTCCGCACAACGGCATGAAGGAAGGCACGATCGGGCACTTCACCATGCTCGTCTCGGTCGTCCTGAGCGACCTGCCCGAGCCCGACATGGGCAACTTCACCGTCTGGCCCGGCACGCACCGTCTCTATGAGTCCTACTTCCGCGAGCACACGCCCCAGTCGCTGCTCAAGGGCATGCCCCCCGTCGAGATGCCGCCGCCCACGCAGATCATCGCCTCCGCCGGCGACGTGGTGATCACGCACTACCAGCTCGCCCACAGCGTCGCGCCCCACACCGGGCCCGACATCCGTTATGCGATCTTCTTCCGGCTGTACCACGTCGACCACGACCAAATCGGCTGGCGCTGCATGACCGACATCTGGGCGGAGTGGGACGGCATGCGGGCGGTGATCCCCGCTGCGGCCGCTGCGCCGGTCGGCGCGTGAGCGGATTCTGGACGAAAAACCCAGGCACCGCAGTGCCTGGGCTTTGAGGTTCATCTCGTCATCCATCTCGTCCGCACGGAATCGAACATGGCATCGTCCGCGCCCGGAACCTCGAACGATCCCGTCAAGGGATTCACCTTCGCGTTCATGGGCATGTGCCTGCTCTCGTGCAACTACGTCCTCGCGAAGATCGGCCTCGAGGCCTTCAACCCCGAGACCTTCGCCTTTTTCTGGATGGGCTTGGCAACGGTCTTCGGACTGGGCCTCCTGCTCGCCCGCGGACAGGCGCGGCAGATCCTCGTCCGCCGGGGGCAACGGCGCTGGATGCTCGCGATGGGGCTCGCCAACACCGCCTGCCAGCTCCTCATGTGGCAGGGCCTCTCCCGGCTCGACCCCTCCTTCGCCTCGTTCCTCGGGCGGTTCCAGCCGGTGATGACGATCCTTCTCTGCGTCGCGGCCATGAACGAGAGGATCCGCCCCGCCGAGTGGCTCGCCATCGGCGTGATGATCGCCGGCGGGGCCGCCAGCTCGCTCGAAGGGACCTTCCGCGCCGAGGCGCTGGGCATCGTGCTGATCCTCAGCTCGAGCTTCTTCGGGGCCGTGCAGTGGACGATCGGCAAGCACCTCGCGGGGCAGGTCAGCTCGCAGGTCCTCAACTTCTACCGCGTCTCGCTCCCCGCGGCGGTGACGCTCGCCCTGGCCCTCGCCGCGGGAAGGTTCGACGTCTCGCGGGCCGACGCCTGGCATTGGTCGGCCGTCGCCATCGGCTCGTTCTGCGGCCCGTTCCTCAGCTACGTCTTCATGTTCCGATCCGGGCAGTTCTGGAACATGTCCCGCAGCGCCATCGTCATGACGCTCCAGCCTCTGGTCGTCATCCCCATGGCCTACCTGCTGATGCACAAGGTCATCACCGGCTGGAAGCTCGGCGGGGGGATCGTCATCCTCGCGGGCGGGCTCTGCCTCGCGGCCCTGCACCGCAACGACGAGGCCGCCTCGATCGACGTCCCGCCCCTTCCGGACCCGGCAGACCCGACGAATCCGCTTGATCCAGCCGGCCCGCCCGGGGAGCCCCAGCCTGTCGGCGCCGACGGCAAGGCGGCCTGAGGTTGGACCCGGCTTGACGATTCAACCTATGATGCGGACCGAGGCTGGCCAACCGGGGTGAGCGGGCCCACCGGACAGCCGCATTTTCCGATTCGATTGGTCGATGACCAAGGCGTTGAACATCCTTGTCGCCGGGACGGGCCAGGCCGAAGTGAAATCGGTCCGTGGGCTGTTTCGCCGCGCGGGCCTGCCCGCCCGCGTCGCCCACGCCGCGGACCTCGCCTCCACCGAGGCCGCCCTTGGCTCGCGAACCATCGACTGCCTCTTCCTCGACCACGCGCTCGCGGGCCTGCCCAATCTTCGCCGACTGACCCGCGCCCTCGCGGCCCACGGACAACCCGCGGGGCTGGTCGTGCTCGCCGACCGCCCGTCGGAGGCCTTGGCGGTCCGCTGCATCCGCGCCGGGGCCACCGATTGCCTCGGCCGCGAGGAACTCTCCCCCGCCCGGGTTGCCCGCGTCATCCACGACCTCCACCGCCTCCGCCGGTTGGAGGGCGAGCTGCAGAAGACCCAGCACCTGCTCACCTCCGTCATCGACAACGCGCCGATCGTCCTCTGGGCGACCGACCGCAAGGGCGTCTTCACCCTTTCCGAGGGGCGGGGCCTGTCGCTCCTGGGGCTCAAGCGCGGCGAGCGCGTCGGGCTGTCGCTCCGCCAGGTCTACCGCGAGAGGCCCGACATCGTCGCCAACCTCAATAGCGCCCTCTCGGGCAAGTCGGTCTCCCATGTCTCCACGGCCTGGGGCTACACGTTCGACACGCGCTGGGGCCCGCTGCGCGACGCCTCGGGGAAGATCGTGGGGACCATCGGCCTCGCCACCGACGTGACCGACCGCCTGCTCCTGCAGCACGACCTGCAGGAGACCGAGGGGCGGTTCCGCGCCTTGGCCGACAGCGCTCCGGTCATCATCTGGATGACGGCGCCCGACGGAAGCTGCAGCTATCTGAACCAGGGCTGGCAGGATTTCACGGGCAAACCGGTGCAGCAGGGGCGCGGGCGCGCGTGGATCGATTGGGTCCACCCCGACGACCGTGGCGCGTGGAAGCGGCAGATGGTGGCCGCGCACCGCGGGCACAAGCCCGTCCACATCGAGTTCCGCCTGCGCTCCGCGGGCGGGGAATACCGCTGGATGCTATGCACGGGCGTCCCGCGCATGTCCAAGTCGGGCAAGCTGGTGGGTTTCGTGGGGACGCTGGTCGACATCACCGATCACCGCGAGGCGACGGATGTCCTCCGCCGGTCGCGCGACGAGCTGGAGCGCCGGGTCGCCGATCTGACGGCCGATCTGACGGCCGCCAACGAACGCTTCGCCCGCGAGCTGCGCGAGCGCAGGCAGGACACGCGCCAACTGCGCGAGTACCAGGCTCAACTGCGGTCCTTGGCCTCGACGCTCGCCCTGGCGGAGGAGCGCGAGCGACGCCGCATCGCCGCGGGTTTGCACGACCTTCTCGCCCAGAAGCTGGCGTTGGTCCGCATGAAGCTCGGGGAGATCACCCAGGGGCTTGAGCCGCGCCACACCCCCGCGCTGGAGGAGGTGCGCGAGATCCTCGTCTCCGCCATCGCCCAGACGCGCAGCCTGAGCTTCGAGATCGGCTCGCCCATCCTCTATGAGTTGGGGCTGGACGCGGCGCTGGAAAGCCTCGCCGAGACGTTCGAGGAGCGGCACGGGATCGCGACGGTCTTCCGCACCCGCGGGCGGGTGGGGGTGCTCGACCAAAACACGCAGGCGGTGCTTTTCCAGGCGGCCCGTGAGCTCTTGTTCAATGTCGCCAAGCATGCTTCGGCGAGCAAGATCGTGCTGCAGATCGACCACCAGCGGGCGCACGCGCTCTTGAGCGTGCAGGACGACGGCGCGGGATTCGACCCCGCGAAGGCCGAGCCCCGGCGCCACCGGACCAGTGGCTACGGCTTGTTCAACATCCGCGAGCGCCTCGGCCACCTCGGCGGACAGGTCCGCATCGCCTCCGCCCCGGGCGAGGGCACGACCATCACCCTCATCGCCCCTCGCCGCACGGGCACCCGCCCGCCGCAGAAGGAGACCGCGCCATGAGCCTCACGGCCCTCATCGTCGACGACCACAAGATCATCCGCGACGGCCTGCGGGCCCTGCTCGAGCGGACCAACGACATCACCGTCGCCGCGGAGGCGGAGGACGGGCGCCAGGCGGTCAGCCTCGCGCTGAAGCTTCGGCCCGGCGTGGTGGTGATGGACGTGGGGATGCGCGACCTCAACGGCATGGAGGCGACGCGCCTGATCCTCGACCAACTCCCCGGAACCTTGGTCATCGCCCTCTCGATGCATGCCGACCGCAAGTTTGTCGGGCGCATGCTCCAAGCCGGGGCCCGCGGATATTTGTTGAAGGACTGCGCCTTCGAGGAACTGATCGACGCGATCCGCGCCGTCCACGCCGGGCAGGTCTACCTCAGCCAAGGCGTCACCGGCGTGGTCGTCGAGGCCTACGTCAACCAGCTCGAAGGCAGCGAATCGGTCCGCGGCCCGCGCCTGACCGACCGCGAGCGCGAAATCCTCCAGCTCCTGGCCGAGGGAAAGTCGACCAAGGCGGCCGCGGCCTCGCTCAAAGTCAGCGTCAAGACCATCGAGACGCACCGCAAGAACATCATGGAGAAGCTGGGCGTCGATAGCACCGCGGCCATGACCAAGTTCGCCATCCGCGAGGGCATCACCTCCTTGGACGCCTGATGCGCGATGCGGAACAGCTCGGGTTAACCTGTTGGATCAATCCCGCCGCCAATCGGTTGATGCGGGAATTGAGTCGATGTGCAATAGGGAGTTTCGGACATTGCAGCTCATTGAATCCTCGCCAAACATCTTGAAAAGATTGTCGATCAAGGATTGTAAGAATTGAAATTGCAGAGGGTTGAATGATGGCTGTGAGCTTGTCATTACAAGAGGTGTTATAGAACACGAAAATGCAAGTGGCTCAGGTATTTAGCACCCCCAAATCGGGCATTTCCGGATTGCATGCCGTCGCGAGAGAGATATACTGCATTCGTTAAATCTTCACATTTGCCCCCGGAAGGGCGGCGAGATGGCGTCAGCCGCTCGCCGCCTTTTTTCTTTATTTATGGATTGCGGGCCTGATTTGTTCCGAAGACGGCCCGCGTGACGTGAATCTCCACTTGCGTGGGCAAAAGCGGTTCTGACCAAGTCTGTCTGTGCGACCAGTCTAGTGCGCGAGGAAGTGGCACCCCTTTTCGTCTTGGGAAACGGCAGAACGCTGCTTGGCGGACGCGGACCACGATTCAGCGAGGAGCGGAATGCGAGACCGCGACAGCCAGCGGCGTGTGATTCGAGGTGGGCACTTTCCCCCCAAAACGGCGCACAACCGCGGTCCGGAGTTTACGGTGGGGGTTTTTGCGATTATCCTCTAGGGCTTAGCGGGCGGACACGCATCACCCTGCGCGGTGCAGGAGAGGCGCGTTCGGAATATTTGAGATCTCTATCAGGAGCTTGGGTTATGAATTTTCCTTGGACCAAACGGCTTTTAACGGCGATGTTCGCATTGGGAATCGCGGGGTTGGTCGGCTGCGCGACCACGGGTTCCGATTCGGCCGCCCCCACCCGGGCCTCGAGCGCCCAGGCGGCGCCGAATGACGGGTTGGTCCACGCCACCCTGCTCTATCCCACGGGATACCGCGACACCTCCGTGCTCGCCGTCGAGCGCGCGGTGCCCGCTGAGGTCACCCTCGGCCAGCCCTTCAGCTACACCATCAACGTCGCCAACATCTCCAAGAACAACCTCAGCGACGTGGTCGTCAGCGACCGCTGCGCCGCCACCTTCAAGCTCGCCAGCAGCGCCCCCGAGCCCGCCGGCAAGGAAGGCGGCATCCTCCGCTGGAACCTGGGCAACATCGCCCCCGGCCAGACCAAGAGCATCAAGGTCAGCGGCGCCGCCAGCGAGATCGGCTCGCTCTCCTCGTGCGTGGGCGTGACCTACAACGAGACCGCCTGCATCGACATCAAGGTCACCCAGCCCAAGCTCGCGCTGGTCGCCTCCGCCCCCGCCCAGGTCCTCAAGTGCGAGCCGATCCCGGTCCGCTACATCGTGACCAACGGCGGCACCGGCGCCGCCAAGAACGTCGTCCTCGACAACATCCTTCCCGAGGGGCTCGAGACCGACAAGGGCCTCCGCAGCGTCGCCTACAAGGTCGAGTCGCTCCCCGCGGGCACCTCGCAGACCTTCGACGTGGTCCTCCGCGCCACCAAGACCGGCAAGTTCGAGAGCAAGCCTGAGGCGACCGCCGCCGGCGAGCTCAAGGCCGCCTCCGCCTACGCCACCACCGTCGTCGAGCCCGTGCTGGCCATCAAGAAGACCGGCCCGGCCAAGATCTTCATCGGCCACAAGATCGCCTACCAGATCGAGGTCACCAACACCGGTGACGGCGAGGCCCGCCAGACGATGGTCAACGACGTCGTCCCCGCCGGCACCAAGGTCCTCGCCGCGACCGAAGGCGCCGTCGCCACCCCCGAGAAGGTCACCTGGAACCTCGGCACCCTCAAGCCCAAGGAATCCAAGAAGGTCGTCCTCGAGCTCCAGCCCTCCGTCCAGGGCGAGGTCGAGAACACCGCGACCGCCTCGGCCGCGTGCGCCACGGCCGTCTCCGCCTCGGTGAAGACCGCCGTCCAGGGCATCCCCGCGCTGCTGCTCGAAGTGGTCGACAACCCCGATCCCGTCGAGGTCAACGGCGAGGTGGTCTACACCATCGAGGTCACCAACCAGGGCTCCGCCACCGCGACCAACGTCAAGATCAGCGGCATCTTCGAAGACACGATGCAGTACGTCTCGAGCACCGGCCCCACCGCCGGCACCCTCGACGCCAAGACGCTGACCTTCAAGCCCCTGCCCACGCTGGCGCCCAAGGCCAAGGCCGTCTGGAACGTCCGCGTCAAGGCCATCAAGGCCGGCGACGTCCGCTTCAAGACCGTCATGATCGCCGACCAGCTCCAGCGCACGGTCGAGGAGACCGAGGCGACCAACTTCTACGAGTGATCCCCGGGACGCAGCGCCCGCGGCGACTCGAGGGGGGTTCGCCCCCACACCGCCGAGAAACCGCGGGACTGACTTCCCTTCCGGCCCGGCAGCCCCGGCCGGCTCCTCACCAAGGAGCCCGGCCGGGGCGCCGGACTGCCGGACCGCCAGCCTCTCAACTCCGTCTCCAAGTGCGATCCGACATCCTTCATCTGCCTCCGTCTCGCGGAGGCATTTCCACGGAGAATCCGCATGCTCCGCAGCCGACTCCTTCTGCTGTTGCCGTGCCTGGCCTTGGGCGCCGCCGTCGCCGCCGCCGATGAGGTCGTCCTGACCGACGGCAGCAAGATCGTCGGCACGGTCGAGCAGATCTCCTACGACAAGCTCAAGCTCAAGACCGACTTCGCGGGCCCGATGGTCATCGACCAAGCCCGCATCAAGGGCGTCACCACCAAGACCCCCGTGGCCGTGCAGCTCAAGAGCGGCGAGCGCGCCGTCGGCCCGCTGGAGTTCACGCCCGAGGCCGGCCAGCGCGTCGGCGGCGAGAACGCCCGCAAGGTCGACCTCGGCCAAGTCACCGCCGTCTGGCCCGCCGGGACCGACAGCCCCGACGAGGCCGCCGCCAAGCTCAAGGCCTCCGCCTCGGCGTGGAAGTTCCACCTCGAGTTCGGCGCCGCGGGCGAGACCGGCAACTCCGAGCGCCTCAGCATGAACGGCGTCGCCGAGGCCCACCGCGACACCGACACCGACCGCTTCGTCCTCTACGCCAAGGGGCGCTACAGCCAGGACGGCGGCGTCGACTCGGCCCGCGAGATCATCGGCGGGGCCAAACTCGAGAGCGACCTGACCCCCAAGCTCTTTTGGTTCATCCACGGCGAGCTTGAGAACGACGAGTTCGAGAACCTCGACCTCCGCGCCACCGTCACCGGCGGCCTTGGCTACTGGATCATCCGCAAGCCCGGCAGGGAGTTCAAGGTCCACGGCGGCCCTGGTTATCTCCACGAGAGCTACAACGACGACACCCGCCGCAACAACGTCATCCTCGAAGTCGGGGAGGACCTCCGCCTCGACATCGCCCCTTGGCTGACCTTCATCCACAGCATCACCTACTACCCCAGCCTCGAGGACTTCAAGGAATACCGCCTGGTCATGGAGAACGCGGGCGAGATCCCCATCGGCCCCTCCAAGGACTGGAAGTTCAAGCTCGGCATGCGCAACCAGTACGCCTCCAAGCCCGTCGGCGGGGCGGAGAAGCTCGACACGTTCTACTTCGCCAACATCGTTCTTGACTTGAAGTAAGCCTCACTCGATTTCGTATCCAATCCCAAGCCCCCGCGGCCTCTTCCGCGGGGGCTTGTCGTTTGGACATGTATGACTCTCATCACCCTTGCGCCCATGCACGCTGATCGAATCAAGCCCATCGAACGCGACGGTGCGCCGTCGCGTTCGGTGGGGTTTCGTTCCGCCCATCGCTCGCCCTCCCCGCGCTCCGCATCACTACAATCCTTCGAGCACCCACCCGCGCAAGGCGACGCCCATGACCACCATGCCCACCCGCCCCTACGGCAAGCTCGGCCAGCGGCTCTCGGTCATCGGCTTCGGCGGCATCGTCGTCTCCGGCGCGGAGCAGGAGCACGCCAACCACGTCGTCGCCCGCGCGGTCGAGCGCGGCGTCAACTACTTCGACGTCGCTCCGACCTACAGCGACGCCGAGCAGAAGCTCGGCCCCGCGCTCGAGCCCTTCCGCAAGAACGTCTTTCTCGCCTGCAAGACCACGCAGCGCCAGGCCGCGGGCGCCCGCGCCGAATTCGACGCCTCCTTGGAGCGGCTGCGAACCGATTACTTCGACCTCTACCAGCTCCACGCCATCACCGACGTCGCCAAGGACGTCGACGCCGCCTTCGCGGCCGGGGGCGCGATGGAGTTCCTCACGCAGGCCAAGCGCGACGGACGCGTGCGCCACCTGGGCTTCTCCGCCCACTCCGTCGAGGCGGCCATGGCGGCGCTCGACCGATTCCCCTTCGACTCGGTGCTGGTGCCCGTGAACTTCGCGACGTTCCACGCCGGCTTCGGGCCGCAGATCATCGCCGCCGCCTGCGACCGTGGCGCGTCGGTGCTCGCGCTGAAGTCGATGGCCCGGCAGAAATGGTCCTCGCCCGACCACCCGCTCAAGAAGCGCTACGCCAAGTGCTGGTACGAGCCGCTGACCGACTCCGCGGAGGTGCTGCTGGCCCTGCGCTTCACGCTCGAGCAGGGTGTGACGTCACTGCTGCCGCCGGGCGAGGAGTTGCTGTTCGAGCTCGCGATCGGCCTCGTCCCGCAGTTGGCGGCCGCGCCCGCGTCGGACCCCGCGCCGCTCGACGACGCGCAGCGCGAACGGCTCCGCGCGCTGGCGGCGAGCCTCGACCCGATCTTCCGTGCGGCGTGAGGCGCGTGCATCCGTGAGCCGCGATTTCCGCCGCGGGGCGAACAAGGAGGAGTTGGCCATGCCCACCGAAAAGACCGCCGACAGGCGTGACGCCGCGCTCAAGGCCATGCAGGTTGTGATGGGTCCGCTGCCGGGCGACGAGCGGGCTGTGCCCCTCGACGCGCAGTTCGCCGAGGAGCGCGCCGCCGACGGCTTGGTTTACCGCAAAGTGACCTTCGCCGTCGAGCCCGGCGACCGCGCCATCGCCTGGCTCATCCACCCCGAGAAGCTCGACCGCCCCGCGCCCGCGCTGGTCTGCCTCCACCAGACCACGCGCATCGGCAAGGACGAGCCCGCGGGCCTCGGCGGCCTCCCCAACCTCCACTACGCGCTCGAGCTCGCCCGCCGCGGCTTCGTCACGCTCACGCCCGACTACCCCAACTTCGGCGACTACCGCGTCAACGTCTACCGCCTGGGCTACGCCAGCGCGACGATGAAGGCGATCTGGAACCACATGCGGGCCGTCGACTTTTTGGAAGAACTCCCGCAGGTCGCTTCCGGGCGCATCGGCGCCATCGGCCACTCGCTCGGCGGGCACAACACGCTTTTCCTCGCCGCGTTCGACCGCCGCATCATCGCCGCCGTCTCGTCCTGCGGCTTCACGAAATTCGCCCGCAACAACGGGGGCGACCTCTCCGACTGGAGCCACCTGGGCTACATGCCCCGCATCGCCACCGAACACCACACCGACCCGGCCCAGATGCCGTTCGACTTCACCGACGTCTTGGCGGCGATCGCCCCGCGCCCGGTCTTCCTCAACGCCCCGACGCGCGACGAGTTCGACCCCATCGGCGTCGACGAATGCGTCGCCGCAACGGCCCCGCTCTACAACGCCGCGGGGCGCGGGCCGATCGAGGTCGTGCATCCCGTGGGCGAGCACGACTTCCCGCCCGACGTGCGTCCGCGGGCGTATGCGTTCCTCGAACGCGCGTTGAAGTGACCTCTTCTCACTCCGGCGCCGGCTCCTTCGCCAACTCCTGCGCCGGGTCCGACAGCTTCCGCTGCCGCTGGTGCCAACTGTACCGCTTGCTCCCCGACAGCAGCGGCCGCATCTCGTCCGGCGCGGCGGCCACGAAGGCCGGGTCGACGTCGTACCCCTCCCACGCCTGGAACATCGGCGGGGTGTAGCCCCCGATGATCAGCACGCGGTCCTTGTCGCTCTTGATGATCCCCGAGCTATGGATCGTCGCCTCGTAGAAGAGCAGCGTCGAGCCCGCGGGGGCGACGACGGAATGGATCAGCCGCGGGTCGTCCTTCGCCGCGGCGATGATCTCGCCCTGCGGCACATGTCCGAGCTTGTGGCTGCCGGCGATGACGGTCGTCCCGCCGTCGTCGGGCCCCAGGTCGGTGAGGTTGGTGAGCGTCTTGACGAAGTGGCAGTGGAAGAGCCCGCCGTCGCCGCGCCAGGTCATCGGCGCGCCGGCCCCGCGGTGGAAGCCGAAGCCCTGGGCGCTCTTGTCGGCCGGGGCGCGGCGGATGTGGATGTCGGACTGCTCAAGCCGGGCCTCGCCGCCGATGATCTCCTCGACCATGCCCAGCAGGTGCGGATGGGTGAGGTACTCGACGAAGCAGGGGTCGACGTGCGGGAGGTTGTCGAGCCGGAAGTATTCGCGCGACGATCCGAACATCGCCTTGCTTCTGTCCTTGAACGTGCCGGAGCGGCGGAACTCGGCCTCGATGGCGTAGACCTTGTCGCGCAGGCGGTTGTTCAGGTCGGCGGAGATGGCCTGCTCGATGACGACGTAGCCGTAGACTTCGAGGTGCAGCCGCTGGTTGGGCGTGAGGGCGGGGAAGGGGCGGGGGAGTTCAGGCATGGCACGGCTCGGGGTGGGGTGGGTAGGATCGGAAAGGGGAAATGATATCCTTGCGGCAACATCCAAGCAGGGTGCGCGTGAACGAGCCAGGATTGCCATGCCGACCTTCCTCTACATTTTCGGCTACGAAACCCCCAACCAGGCGCGCCACAACACGTTGCTGGGCTGGAGCGACGAAGACTCGCGGCAACTGTTGATCGACGCGAAAGACGAAGTCGAGGCGCTTGAATGGGGAAGCAAGGTTTCGGATCGGTTCATCCAACTCTTGTACCGCGACCCACGGGTTTCCTCTGACGGATACGCACAATGGGTGGAGGTTCCCCCCGAGCCTTGGCCCGATGTGCCGCGGGTGGCCGTCGGCGTGATGCCTGATTTCGAGCCGTGGCTTTCGCTCTACCCGGACGAAGAATTGCCAACGTCATCCGAGAGCAGCGTCATGCAATTCCTGGGATTTGTTCTTTATCCCGCGGCCGACCGGGAGTCTGCCGCCGATCTTTGGGAGCAGCACGCGGTCGGAAAACTGCTCGAGCAGGCGTTCGAGAGCGCCTCGTTGCCCGACCACCAAAAATTGATCGCAGCGCTGCACGATCCTGTTCCACCGGGAGCGTCACTTGTCACAGCCCACAAAAATTGGCTGCCCGAAGCATTTCGCGGTCTGAAGACCCTGCGCCCATTCCTGCGTCAACCTGACACGGCGCTTTGCCCAAACGGGCTGGTGAGGGTCACGGTCGATTGCGTTGTTCGTGAATCCGGTGGTATGAGTTCCTATTACGGATTTGAAGGCTATTACCTCAGCCTGCTCATCTCGGTAAACGAACGCCTTATCTGGGATGCCCGTGGCGAAACCGCACAATGATCCCTCCCCATCTCACTTCAGATTGATCACCCTCACGTCATACCCCGCCAGGTCGAGCGTGATCTTCCCGCCGTCGAGCGGCAGGGGCTTGCCCGTCTCGCCGTCGGCCGCCGTCTTGGGCTTGAAACCCAGCTTCCCTGAATCCACGCGGAACGTCACGCTCGCCGGCTTGTCGTTCCACGTGCAGACCACCGCCAGCGCCTCCTTGCCGCGTTGGAGCACCAGCGACTTCACCCGCGCGTCGTCGTTGCTGTGCAGCGGAAAATCGTCGCGCCAATAGTTGAAGACCTTGCAGTCCTCCTTGCCGTAGCCGAAGTCGGCCAGGATCTGCTGCAGCTTCCGGTCCTCGCCGTCGGCGACGATCTTGATCTCGTGCACCATCATCGCGCCGAAGCGGGTCCGCTGGGCGATGCGCAGCTCGGCGTCGTCCTTCGTCCGCTCGATGCGGGCCAGCGCGATGGGGATGTTCCCGCTCTGCAGCCCGATCGACTCGGCCCGCAGCAATTCGTGCGCATACTTCGACTGCTGCGCCTCGGGGCCGTAGAACCACTCCAGGTCGAGGTTCGAGTCGTTCCACACCATGTAGGGGATGATGTGGGTGTTGGTCATGTGGATCTGCATCATCGGGACCATGTCGCCCGGGGCGAGTTGGCGGTGCATGATCCAGATGCGCTTGAGGTATTCGCGGTGGGCCCACATCGAGGCGGAGGGCTGGATCTGCCCGTTGGGCAGGCGGTAGGCGGCCGTGGTGAGCGGGTCGTAGCCGCGCTTGGGGAAGGCGTTGTCGAAGTAGAGCCCGATGCCGCGTGAGACGAAGAGCGAGCCGGCCCAGGTGGCGAAGTCCTGGTAGCTGCGGACCAGGCCGCCGACGCTGCCGTAGCCGTAGGTGCCCGACCACTCGTCCTGGAAGACGCGCGTCTCGGGGTGGGTGAACGAGGCGGTGTGGAATTCCTCCCAGTAGACGTTGAAGAACTGCCCGGACCTGCCGCCGGAGAAGATGCCGATGGAGTTGCCCAGCAGCGAGAGGATCTCCGGCTTCTTCTTCTCGCCGTCGGGGACGTTTCCGGGGGTGGGGCCGAAGTTGCGGGCCTCGAAGCCCTTTTGGAAGGCGGCGATGTCGACGGGCTTCTGCAACGCGGCGTCGCGCATCGCGTCGAGGATCGAGAGGTCGCCGTTGCGCGGGTACTTCGAGCTGAAGATCTCGTCGGCGCCCCAGTATTCCGAGCCCATCCAAATCAATTGCTGCCGGCCGGGCAGCGCGGGGGCGGGGTCGATGTTCCGCCAGTCCTTCATCATCGGCTTGGCGGGGCTCGCCATCAGCCCGAAGACGATCTTGTGCGTCCCCTCGATCGTGGTGGGCTTCTGCACGAGGTTGACGCGCAGCGTGAGGCGCTTGCCGTCGCGGAGCAGCACGAGGCTCGGGGCCGACTTGTCGGGGTTCTTCTCGTCGACGTCGAGCACCCAGCCGGCGTCGTTGTCGGCGAACCAGCAGAGGCCGCGCTCCTCGCCGCCGAGCCAGATGTAGGGCTTGAAGTTGCCGTACCACTCGCCGTCGGGGAACTTGCGCGAGTTCCAGACGTTCCCCTGCCCCGCGGGCGTCGCGCCGGCGGGGTTCACGCGCAGGCTGGTCGTCGCGACGTGCCAGAGCGGGGCCTCCTCGTCGCGCATCGGGATCTCCAGCCAGAGCGACTGCAGCTCCGTCTTGCGCTCCCCGGGCGCGAGCGTCAGCTCGACCTTCATGCACCCGTCGTACTCCGTCGTGCAGCGCGTCGCGACGCTCACCGCCGGGTGCGCCGCCCGCCCCTCGAAGACCGCGGTCTTGCCCGTCGCGTCGGCCGGGGCGAACTTCCCGCGGCCCGCGAGCCGCTCGGTCCCGTCGACGACGAGGCTCATCGGGCGGGCGAGCAGGTCGTGCCCGTCCGTCGCCACCTGACGCCAGAGCCCCAGCCCATCGACCTCGTAACGCCGGAGCACGACGTCGACGCTGTCGCCCTCGACCTTGATCGGCTTGAACGGCGGATAAATCGGGCCGTCCAGCCCGATCGTGTTCCCCTCGAAGGGGAACCGTTTGTAGGTGAACTGCCGGTCGATCGGGTCGGCGAACCCGGGGATGGTGACGCGCACGGTGTAGGCGCCCTCCACCAGCTTCTTCCCCAACGGGAATTCGATCTCACCCGGCGAAGTGGCCCAGGTCGGGTCGGTGTCGGCCAGCGTCTGCCCCGTGGGGTCCTTGATCGTCACGTGGGCGTTGGTCTGCTTGTCGAACTCCTTGCCCAGCGCTGCCGGGTCGAGCCGGAGGCGGACCATCCTGAACGACGGATAGAACGCGACGCGCACGGCGAGCTCCGGGTGCGGCCCGACCTGCACGGCCCATTTCTGCGAGCGCTTCACGTTCCCGTAGCCTTCGATCATCGTCGGCTCCTTCGTCCAGCGTATGCTGTGGGCGAAGATCGGCGGCTGCGCGGGCGGCGGGCCCGCGACGACCTTGTCGGCCGCGGGCACGACCGACATCGTCAGCTCGTGGCTCGCCTCCTCGTGCAGCCGCCCCTTGGCGACGTCGAACGAATAGCTGGCCGTCCCGTCGGCGGGCAAATTGAGGACGCGCTCGTCCTTGATCTCGGGCATGTCGGAGGAGGTGATGAGCAGCTTGACGCGCGCCTGCCGCGCGGGGCCGGGGTTGAAGGCCTTGGCGCGGAGCTGGACTTGCCCGCTGAGGAAGTCCTCGCCCAGCGACTCGACGGCGAAGCTCGGGTCCTCGGCCGTCAGCGTCAACTTCGGGTATTCCTGCCAGCTCACGAACGCGCCCTTGTGCGGGAACCACGTCGACTGCTGCCAGGGCATCTTGAAATTCCGGCTGACCAGCACACCGATCGACTTCCCGACGGGCGAGCCGGCCCAGCCCAGGTCGGCGAAGGGGATGCTCAGCTCGGCGGTCCAGAGGTGGCGGTCGTTGTCGACGCCGTTGGCGAAGTCCCAGTTGCCGTTCCAGGCGTTGTCGGGCGCGCCCTTGGCGGGGTCGAAGGCCTTGTCCTCGATGCTCCCCAGCGGGTTGCAGATCATCTGGTAGAACCGCTGGTCGCCCTGCTTGCCCGCGCGGCGGTCGCGGTTGGGGTCGAGCCAGATCTCGATGCCGTCGTCCCAGATCAGGTCGGCGTCGCGGTTGGCCTTGCGGGCGATCGGGCCCGTGGGCGGCAGCTCGCTGACGATCGCGATGTAGAGCCGGTCCTTGGTGAAGCCGCAGTAGGTCGTGCCGGTCCGCGGCTCGACGCGGCGGAAGTTGAGGTCCTGGAAGCCGACGGTGCGGATCGCGCCGTCCCACTCGCCGGGCTCGATCTTGCCGTCGATCGTCGGCGCCTTCTTGAGCGGCGCGAGCGTGCCGCCTTGGGTGGGCGGCTCGGCGGGCACCTGCCCGCGCGCGGGGTTGGCCCCAACGCACAAGATGAATGCCAAGGCCAGTGAGACCAGCACGAACAAGCGGTTGCGGGAGAACGGAGTCATCAAATGTTCCTTCACAACACGAATCCCATTGCAACGGGCGAGGGTGTGACGATCGTACGCCTCATACAGGCCACGGAGACCCTTGGTTCAAGGGGTTTCATCGCGTTCGCCGATCGTGGAGCCCGTGTTCCCTCAAGATACATGTCACGAGTACGGTGACATGTGGCACCGGACAACGCGGATCCGCCGGCATTCTGCCCTTCACGTTCGTTCCGCGGATGTCGGCAAACGTTCGGCGTGGACGTCCTGCCGCGCCTAACGGACGACCTGAAGCCCAGGCAACTCGCCGACGAGCTTCCTCACGCCCTCGTCGGTGACGCTCGTCTCGGCGAGCCCGAGGATCTTCAGGTGGGTGAGCCGCCGCAGTTCGAGCAGTCCCGCGTCGGAGACCCGCGTCTTGCCCAGCTCCAGCGCCACCAGGCTCTCGAGCCGGCCGACGTCCGCCAGCCCGGCGTCGGTCACCGCGGTGTCGTAGAGGTTGAGCGTCTTGATCCGCTTGTATCCAGTGAGCGCTTTCACCCCCGCGTCGCCGACCTTGGTGTGGTTGAGCGTCAGCTTGTCCATGTCGTGGAGCCCGTTGATCTCGGGCATTCCGGCGTCGGTCACCTGGGTCCGCGTGAGGTTGAGGCACTGCATGGCCGTGAACCCGCGCACCGTCTTGAGGCATTCGTCGGTCACGCGCGTGGCGTTGAGGTTCAGCAGCTCGAGGCGCGTGAGCTCCGCCACGTCGCGCAGGCCCGCGTCGGTCACCGGCATCGCGGCGAGGCTCAAGTGGCGAAGGTCCGCGAACGCGCGGATCTCCTTGAGCCCGGCGTCGGTGATCTTGTTGTTGTTGAGGTAGAGCCGCTGCAGCCCCTTGAGGCCGCTGAGTTCATGCAGGTCGGTGTCGGTGACGTTCCGCGAGGTGAAGAGCAGGGAGAGGACGGGCCGGTCGGGCTTCGTGGTGTCCACCACGACGTTGCCGCCCAAGCGAGTGGCCAACTGGACCGCGGCCGCCTCGGAGCCGGAGGGCTCCGCGCGCCCGCAGGCGCCGAGCAGGGCTGTCCACAAGGTCAGCGCCAGCGCGGCGGTGGCGGCCGCAGGATCAGCCGTACGGGTGGGGAAGGGCTTGGTCAGGATTGAACTCCGTGTCGTCGGTCTTGATGAGGAAGCGCAGGGCCTGCTTGAACTCCGCGCGGGCGTATCGCTCAAGATGCATCGCCCAGGCTGGCTTGAAATCGCCTTGGAACCAGGCGAGATGGGCCAGCGCGTAGGCGAACATGGGCGGCGTCATGTACTCGGGCTTGTTCAGGTCCGAGCCCGGCCACGTCGTCAGGCTGCTCTCCCAGTTGCGGGGCGTGTTCGCCAGGAAAAGCCCCATCCCGAAGACGACCACCGTCAGGTCCGTCAGCAGTTCGTGGTCGAACTCGCGGCCAGTGAGCCGGCCCTCACCCAGCAGGCGGACGTGGGCGAGCTCGTGTGCCAGCGTCCCCACCAGGCTCATCGGCTCGCGCAGCTCCGATCGGGCGACGCGCACGACGAACTTCCGCTCGCCCATGTGGAACGTGCCGGCGGCGCCGGGAAGGTATTTTCCCGACTCATTGACGAGCCAGATCCGGTCCTTGGGCTCGTCGATGAAGTCCAGCTCGACCCAGTCGGGCGGGACGTCCATGTAGCCGCAGACACGGTCGAGCATGACGCGGACCGCCTCGTCGGAGCCGTCGTAGCGGTCGGGGAAGAATTCGGGCGTGGGCAGCACCACCCGACGGCCGTTGAACACGTGGCTGGGAAACTTGACGCAGAGCCAGCACAGCCGGCCTTCGACCCATGCCTTGGCGGCAGGGTCGCAGGGGCAGGAGGAAGGGAGAAGCCAGTCGAACATGAGGGCACCCGATGGCACGGGCCGGCGGTCTCACTTCCTTCGTGCGAGTCCTGTGCGAGCCTGCCGGCCCCGGCCCGTTGCCCGGCTCGTTCCCTGCCTCCGCATCACATCCCGATCCGGCTGTCGAACTCCGGCACGCCCTTCACGCCGGCCTTCACGCGGTAGAGCGCGCCGGCCGCCTGGCCGTCCTCGTTCTTCTTCTCGCCGCCGGCGGTGGTGAGGTACATCTCGTCGAGGTTGGGCCCGCCGAAGATCACGCTCGAGACCTTCTTCACGGGGAAGGTGATCTTGCCCTTCTCCTTCCCGTCGGCGGAGTATTGCACGACGCAGTTGCCGTCCCAGCGGGCGGACCAGATGTCGCCCTTGCCGTCGATGGTCATGCCGTCGGGGTAGCCGCCGTCCTTGGGCGTGTTGATGAAGTCCCTCTGGTTGGTCAGCGCGCCGGTCTTGCGGTCGTAGTCGAAGACGTAGATGACGAACTTCATCGAGTCGGTGAAGTACATCTTCTTCAAGTCGGCGGTGAAGGCCATGCCGTTGCAGCAGCCCACGCCGTCGACGATGAGGGTGAGCTTGCCGTCGCGGTCGAGGCGGTAGAGGCGCCCGGGCTTGCCGGTGTCGGTGAGCGTGCCGGCGAAGACGCGGCCCTCCGGGTCGGCGATGACGTCGTTGAAGCGCCCCTCGGCCTCGGCGGGGATCTCCTTGACGATGGTCTTGATCTCCTTGCCGTCGCGCCACAGGACGATGTTGCCCTTGTCGCGGAAGAGCAGGAGCGAGCCGTCGGCCTGGAAGGTGAAGCCGCCGACGCGCGGGCCGTAGTAGATCTGCTCGTGCTTGCCCGTCGCGGGGTCGAGCCGGAAGAGCCGGCCGGTCTCGATGTCGGTCCAGTAGAGCTTCTTCTCGGTCTTGTGCCAGAGCGGGTTCTCACCGCATTTGCAGGAGTAGTCGGCGAGGATCTCGAGTTCCATGGCGGGCTCCATATCGGAAGGGTGACGGGCGGTTTCGCGAGGGGTCAATCTACCCGCGCGGGGGGATCGAAACAATTTGGTTCATCTCCGTTCGTGGGGGCGGCGAAAAAAAGTGTGCCTCCCTGTAATACCTGCACAAGTGTCCGGCCAAATCCGGACAAGCCGGGTTGGGGCCGCGCGCAAGTCCTTGTTTTTGGGCTCGCGGGAATTTTTTTCAAAAAAATCTTGTGGCGTTTTTGGCCTGAAAACGAGGGTGGCGCGCCTGAAAATGTCCTTTAATCGACCGCCGCACGCCGCCTGCTGCGACGCCCACCCCTCGCCTCTGAGCCGCATCCGTCCTGCTCCTTCCCGTCAACCCGATATCACCCTCTCGGACAGCGGCGATGAAAGGCGCTCAGCCGATGTTTGCGTTTGATGGGCGATTCTGGGGTTCGGAGTTCCGCCTTTAGGCGGTCTTCGGCACGCGCCCCCGCAAGCGACGGCTTTGGACGCACGGCGTGACGATGCGCGCTCGGTTGGTCGGACGGTTCAAGCCGTCGCTTCCGGGGGCGCGTCCGGCTAACCCAGAGTCGCGTTGACGGGGCGATTCGGTTTTTCACAGACCGCCTAAAGGCGGAACTCCGAACCTCGGAATCGCGCGGACGTGGCGCTGTGGTTTTTCAAAGACCGCGTGAACGCGGAACTCCGAGCCTCAGAGCCGCGCGCATGCAGCGCTTCCGTATGCGATCTAGGAGTGTCGCGCGCTCAGAGCTTCACGCTTCGCCCCTTGACGCTCAGCTCCGTCAGGTCGCCGCCCGCGTGGGCCAGCACGCGGCCGTCGGTGATGCGGCGGCGGACGACGACCCACTGTCCGCGGGCGACGACGTCGCCGGCCTCGAGCAGCGCGTGGTCGTAGGCCCAGATGATCGTGTCCTCGATGTTCTGCGCCTTGAAGCGGATGCTGGCCGCGAGCGAGTTGTCGACGCTGGGCAGCCTCTGCACCTCGGCTGGCCTTTGCCCGGCGACGCGCGGGATCATCAGCGACATGAAGCGCCCGTTGTAGCCGCTGACCTTCGCGACCAGGCGCGGGCGCACGTAGACCGGGCCGTGGACCAGGTCGCCCGCGGCCTTGAGGTACCGCTTCGCGTTCCCGCGGGGATCGGGGATGTAGTCCTGCGAGCCGCCGAGCTGCGTGTGCTTCATCAGCTTGAGCGTGTGTGGCTTGGGGTACTCGTGGGCGTGGGGGAGGACCCAGTGCAGGTCGAGGCGGTTGCCCGAGCGCCCGCCGAGGATCGACGCGCTGCCGGCGCCCCCCCGGACCCGCCCCTTGCCGAACTCGATGCGGTTGTTGGGGTGCGTGTTGAGGGCCCACCAGAATTCGTGGAAGTCGTCGGCGAAGTTCACGTCGTCGACGGTGAAGGTCCACGCGGGCAGCGCAGGAGTCTTGCCTTTGCCCGCGCCCTTGCCGACGCCGACCGGCTTCACCAGCCCGATGTGCCGGCGGGACCAGTAGCAGCTCGACATCTGCGAGTTGTCGACGCTGGCGAAATCGACCAGCGGGCCCGGGGCGTATTCGGTGAGGTTGGCGTGGTAGTAGGTCCGCCGCCATTGGCGCTGCGTGGATTGCCCGCTCTTGCCGTCGACGAGGACGACGTTGTGCTGGTCCTGCTCGGTGTTGTAGCGCCCGGTGTCGATGCCGAAGTATTCGCCGACTGCCGAGAGGCTGAAGTGGCCGCCGGAGTCGTGGGCGTGGCCTTGGGCGGCGGTGGGGCGGTGGGCGCCGTCGAAGACGACTAAGGTGGCGTCGGGCTGCCAGCCGTTGCGGAAGGAGACGATGCCGCGGTCGCGGTCGCGGTAGGCGGTGGGGAGGTTCAGCTTCGCGGGCGCGACGGCCTTGGCCTTGGCGTCGAGCGCGATGAGCACGCAGCCGTCGGCGGGGATCTGCGTGGTCGGCGAGAGCGCGAGCTCGGCCCGGACCGACGTGGGCTTGGGGCGGGCCGAGGCGGTGGGGTAGAAGAGCGTCTCGCGGAGCCAGAGGAGCGAGGGGTCGCGCGTCTCCTGGGCGAGGCGGGTGAGGACGAAGCCGCGTTCGCCGAAGTCGTCGCCGTGGTCGCCGGTGTTGGAGAGGCACCGGCCCCAGGGCTGGACGAAGTGGAGCATCGCGCGCCCGAAGCGGGCGAAGCGCGGGCTGTGTTCGTAGGCGTCGTAGAGCCCCGCGCGGCGGGTCGCCTCGACGAGGTAGGCGAGCCACCCGCCCATGCCCGAGCCGTAGCCGATGTCCTCTGCGGGATAGCCCTCGGGCCCCAGCGCGCAGTGGAGCGAGGCCTGCAGCATGTGGACCATCTGGTCGCGCGTCTTGATGAGGTTGGGCACGCCGGGGTCGCCCTCGATCGCCAGGAGGCCCATCAGGGCGGTGAGCACCTCGCCCATGGCGATGTTGCCGCCCGCGTTGCGGTAGTAAGTGGGGATTTGCCGTTGGAAGGAGACGTTGACCCAGAACTCGACGACCCAGTCGCAGAACGTCCGCCGGTCGGCGGGCGAGAGGTGTTCGTGGATCAGGTCGTAGGCGAGCAGGACGTAGGGCTCCATGCCATAGCCGATGAGCTTGCCGGTGCGCTTCTGGATCGCGTCGGCGGCGGGGAGGGCGAGGAGGACCTTGCGCACGGCGTCGATGGCCCGGGCGTCGTGGTCGAGCGTGGCCGCGAGCGCGGTGTCGTGCAGGCCCCAGATGACGGGCGTGGCGGGGCCGGTCCAGTGGTGGTTCCACGTCGCGAGCAGGGCGGGGAGGTCGGGCGTGGTGTGGACGCGCTCGACGAGCGGCGCGGTCTTCACGCGGATGGCGGCAAGGAGTTTGGCGTGCAGGCCGCTGCGGGTCTTGCGGCGGAGGGCGGCGAGCTCGTCGGGCCCGAGGAGGACGCGGGGATGGACGCGGCTCTTGTAGAGCGCCGCGGCGGAGCCGAAGGCGAAGGTCATGGGAGTGTTCCGGGGGTGAGTGGATCCACGGCGTGGTGGCCCGCGAAGGGGAGGGGGGCCGCATTGTACGTCCCCCGGCGGGCGGGTAGGCTGCCGCGCGTCTTGTTAGCCGGACGCGCAAGCGACGGCGTTGGGCGAACAGCGGCCGGGCGCTTCCAGAACGCGGTGTGGTGCAAGCCGTCGCTTGCGCGTCCGGCTAACCCAGAGTCACGTCCTTCCAAGACACATGCCACGGGTACGATGGCATGTGGCACCCGGAAAAACGCCCCGCAGCAGCGCTGCGGTTTCGCCACCTCGGAGCACGCCATGATCAATGTCAGCGCCACGGGTCTGGTCTACCGCAACCCCAAGCCGTATCTCCGCGCGATCCACACCTGGCATCCCAGCGTCGCGCTCTTGCCCAGCGGCGAGGTGCTCGCGGCCTTCGACACCGGGCAGGGGGCCGAGAGCCTCGACTACCGCACGATGGTCACGCGATCGGCCGATAAGGGCGACACGTGGGCCGAGCCGCAGCCGCTGGTGAAGGACACCGCGACGCGGCGCACGACGCACACCGTCCGCCTCGGGGCGGTGTCGGGGGGTGTGGTCACGGCGGCCGGCGCGCGTCTTTACCGCGACGACCCGGAGGAGGGGCTGGTCAACCGCGCCAACGGCATCGGCTACACCGAGATGGACCTGATCTACCTCGAGACGCGCGACGGCGGGAAATCATGGTCGGCCCCGCGCACCATCAAGCCGCCGCTCGTCGGGCCTTCGTTCGAGACGTGTCACCGCATCATCGAGCTGCGCGACGGGCGCTGGCTTTGGCCGACGTCGACGTGGAAGGACTGGAACGGCAACGCCCCGAATGGCATGAAAGGCATCGCGCTGGTCTCGACCGACCGCGGGCAGACTTGGCCGAGCTACCTGACCACGATGGACATGTGGTCCCGCGGCGTGGTCGCGTGGGAGCAGTCGGTGGCGCAGCTCCCCGACGGGCGGCTGCTGGTCGTCGCCTGGGCCTTCAACGAGGCCAAGGGCACGACCGAGCCGACGCCCTACGCGCTCTCCGCCGACGGCAAGACGTTCTCCGCCCCGCGCCTCACCGGGCTGCACGGGCAGACCGCGAAGATCCTCGCGCTGCCCGACGGGCGCGTGCTCTGCCTCTACCGCCGGCACGACAAGCCCGGGCTTTGGGCCAACCTCTCGAAGATCCAGGGTGACACGTGGGTGAACCTCGAGGAGACGGCGGTCTGGCAGGGCTCTAGCTCCGGCATGACCGGCAAGGGCGGCGCGGGCGACGAGCTGAGCGCCCTGCGCTTCGGCTTCCCGAGCATGACGCTGCTGCCCAGCGGGGAGGTGCTGGCGATGTTCTGGTGCATGGAGGATGCGATCCAGAACATCCGGTGGGTGAGGATTGGGGTTTGAGGAGGGGAGGAGAGATGAACCGTTGATATTGATCAGAGCCGGACACTGTGTGTCAGACGATCGGGCGCGCAGCGGTACTCCGCTCGCGCGAAATCAAACGACGATGACGGCCCCATCGCGAGATCGTCCAGACGTGCGAGGCGGAGTACCGCCTATCGCCCGAACTCCGGGGACACAGGGACTGTGAAGTTATTCGAAAATTGGCCTGAAAAGCCGCGTTTCCAAAGCGCCAGAGGGGGTCCAAACCAATAAATTCACAGGCTCACAGTCCCCGGCTCTGATCAGACTGCGTCTGATGGAATGAAAACCTCCGTCGCTTGCGCTTCCGGCCAACAAGACAGAGGAAGGACCACCATGCCCCAGCCGCAAAACCCCGAGGAGATCCGCGCCCTGCTCGACGGGCCGGTGAACTCCATCCCCACGACCTTCAACAAGGACGGGTCGCTCGACGAGAAGGGCATCCGCAACATCGTCGAGGTCGGCATCCAGGGCGGCAGCCGGGTCGCCCTGCTGACCTACGGCGACAGCCAATTCGACACGCTCAGCGAGGCGGAGTTCCTGCAGGTCACGCGCTGGATGGTCGAGCAGGCGCGGGGACGGGCGCTGACCGTCGCCGCGGGGCTGCGCACGTGGACGGAGAAATCGCTCGAGCACGCCCGGGCGATCCGCGACATGGGGGCCGACGTGTTGATGGTTTTGCCGTCGACGCACATGCATGACTCGCCGTCGCTGCCGGATTATTACCGCGCGATCGCGCGGGTGATGCCGGTGATGCTGGTGGGGGCGCCGCCGTTCTCGTTGCTGGATTCGCTGCGCGACGTGCCGGGGATCTGCAGCTTCAAGGAGGACGGGAGCGAGAGCTACGCGATCGCGGCGATGCGGCGCTACGAGCAGGAGCCGTGGAAGTTCATGACCGGCGGCTGCCTCTGGCGGCATTACACGCAGTGGCCGATGGGCTGCAGGGCGTTCATGAGCGCCTACTCCTGCTTCAAGCCGCAGGTCAGCCAGCGGTATTGGGACGCGATCCGCGCGGCCGACATGCCCACCATCAGCGACATCCTGCAGACCACGCACCTGCCCTTCTTCGGGCTCGACGCGACGACGCCGGGCGGGCTGCAGGCGGTCTGGCGCGGGGCGCTGGAGATCCACGGCGTGGCGCAGCGTTTCCTGCGGGCCCCCAAGCGCTCGCTGACCGACGGCGAGCTCGACCGCCTGCGCGGGCAGCTCACGCCGCTGGGGCTGCGCTGAAGCGGCGCTGATGTCGCGATGTGCCTGCGTCGAAACAAGGAGGCCGCATGAAGCTCGACATCGACTCGTACCGCGTGAAGCCCGGGAAGAAGGGGAAGGTCGACCTCGCCGAGTTCCGCACCGACGACGACGGCGGGCTGCAGGAGGCCGACGCCGCCGAGGAGGTCGCGGGCCTGCGCACGCAGCTCTTCCACCTGCAGGAGCGGCTGTACGCCGAGGGCTCGCGCTCGCTGCTGGCGGTCTTCCAGGCGATGGACGGCGGGGGCAAGGACAGCACGATCCGCAACGTCTTCACCGCGATCAACCCCGAGGGCGTGCGCGTCGAGAGCTTCAAGGCCCCCAACGACGAGGCCCGCGCCCACGACTATCTCTGGCGCGTCCACCGCGCGCTGCCGCCGCGCGGGTTCATCGGCGTCTTCAACCGCTCGCACTACGAGGACGTGCTGATCGCCCGCGTGAAGGGGCTCGCGCCGCGCCACCGCTGGGAGAAGCGGTACGACCACATCAACGACTTCGAGCGGATGCTGCGCGACGAGGGGACGCACGTCGTGAAGTTCTTCATCCACATCTCGAAGGAGTACCAGAAGCGGCGGCTGCTCAAGCGCCTCGCCTCGCCGCAGAAGCTCTGGAAGTTCAACCCGGCAGACCTGGTCGAGCGGGAGCGCTGGGACAAGTACCAGAAGGCCTACGGGGTGGCGCTGTCGCGCTGCTCGACCGGCGACGCGCCGTGGTACGTGATCCCCGGCGAGACGCGCTGGTTCCGCGACCTGCTGGTCTCGCGCGTGCTGGTCGAGACGCTGACGGCGATGAAGCTGGAGTATCCGAGGGTCTCGTTCGACCCGCGGAAGATCAAGGTGGTGTGAGGAAGGTCGCCGATTACAATCCAATGATCCATTTCCGGAGACATGTCATGAGCACTTCACCGATCGATCTGGCAAAAACCCTCATTGAGAACGGAGAACCCGGGTTGGAACTCGTGCGCATCCACGAATTCAAGGATGACTCCGAGGCGCACGACGACGAGTTCACGGAGCGCCTCCACGAGGAGTTTTCGGCCGACCTGAAGCGAGCGCAGAAGGACTTGTCCAAGATCTACGGCAAGCCGGTCCGCACCGGCACGGACGATGACGACGTCATTCCGCTCAATGGCGTCTTTTGCTTTGCGGTTTGGGCCGTCGGCGAGACGAGCTTGTACATCGCGGCTGCCCATGAGGACAGAGGCGTTCCCGTCCTGCTGATGGTGGGGACCTCGCCTTCGGAGGGTTGAGGAAAGTCGTCGATTGCATTTCCGAGGATTCAATTCCGGAGCACCAAATGAACGCTTCATCGATCGTTGTCGCGAAAGCGCTTCTCCAACAGGATCACGGCGGGATTGAATACCTTCGTCACCGCGACTTCGACCTCGATGAGATCGTTCAGCCTGAGGAGTTTGAGCGTCTCTACAAGGAGTTCGCGGCCGACGTGAGCCGCATCCAGGCGGAACTCGCGACGGTCTGGGGCGCGCCGGCTCTCATGGGCCAAGAGGAGAATGAAGCCATCCCCGAGCAGGGCGTCTTCGCGTTCGCGATTTGGAACGTCGACGGCAAAGTCCTCTTTGTCGCGGCATCCCACGCTGATCGTGACGTGCCGATTTGTCTTTCGTTGGGTGTCTCGCCTCCGGCGGCATGACGAGCATCAGGCCGCAAACTCGCATACGGTCGGCGCCTGTACCTTCCGCCAATCGGGCCCCCTACCATCGGACGCGCCATCCCGCGCGCCAGGATGATTCCGCATGTCCTCCGCCTCCTCCGTCATCCACCCCGACCGCGTGCAGGCCCTCACGCCTGGCCCGCCGCGCAAGGGGCGATACGTCCTCTACTGGATGCAGGCCTCGCAGCGGGCGACGTGCAACCACGCGCTGGAATTCGCCATCGAGCGCGGGAACGCGCTCGGGCTCCCCGTCGTCTGCGTCTTCGGCCTGACCGACGGCTACCCCGAGGCGAACGAGCGGCATTACGCCTTCATGCTCGAGGGATTGGCCGTGACCGCCCGCGAGCTCGAGGCCCGGGGCGTGCGGTTCGTGCTGCGGCATGCCGACCCCGCCGTCGCGGCGGCGGCGATGGCGAAGGAGGCGGCGGAGCTGGTCGCCGACCGCGGCTACCTGCGCGTGCAGCGGGCTTGGCGCGAGAAGGCGGCCCAGCTCGCCGCCTGCCCGATGACGCAGGTGGAGAGCGACGCGGTCGTGCCGGTCGAGACGGCCTCGGACAAGGAGGAATACGCCGCCCGCACGCTGCGCCCGCGCATCAATCGCTGGCTGCCGACGTTCCTCATGCCGTTCGAGACCGTCAAGCTCAAGCGCGATTCGCTCGGCCTCCGCCTCAACGAGCTCGACGGGCTCGACGCGCAGGACGTCGATGGCTTGCTCGCGAAGCTCAAGATTGACCGCAGCGTGAAGCGCGTCTCGGGTTACATCGGCGGGCCTGATCGCGCCCGCGCGCTGCTCGACCGATTCATCAAAACGACGCTGGGCGTCTATGCCGAGGGGCGGAACGAGCCCAAGGCCGAGCACGTCTCGAGCCTGAGCCCGTACCTTCATTTCGGGCAGATCTCGCCCCTCGAGGCCGCGCTGCGCGTGCGCGACGAGGGGAAGTCGCCCGAGGGCGTCGAGCGGTTCCTCGAGGAGCTGATCGTGAGGCGCGAGCTCTCGATCAACTTTGTCCACTACAACAGGCAGTACGACCGCTATGAATGCTTGCCGAGCTGGGCCCGCGCGACGTTGGCCGAGCAGGCCCGCAAGCCGCGGAAGGAGACGTACACCGCCGCGCAGCTCGAGGCGGGCGAGACGCGCGATGAATACTGGAACGCGGCGCAGCACGAGATGGTCGTGGCCGGGAAGATGCACAACACCATGCGGATGTATTGGGGCAAGCGCATCCTCGAATGGATGCAGGACCCGGCCGAGGCTTTTCGCCTCACGCTCGCGCTCAACAACAAGTACGAGCTCGACGGGCGCGACCCCAACTCGTTCGCGGGCGTCGCCTGGTGCTACGGGAAGCACGACCGCCCCTGGACCCCGCGCGAGGCGTTCGGCACGGTGCGCAGCATGACGGCGTCGGGCTTGGAGCGGAAGTACGACATCGAGGAATACGTGCGGAAGGTGGAGGGGGAGCGGAAGGAAGAGGGATTGTTTGGTCGATCGTGACGTCGCGCGTCACACCGGTTCCTGCTGGCTCAGACAGTGGAACGACCCCAGTCCGACCACCAGCGCCTCCGCGCGGAGGCCGACGATCTTCCTCCCCGGCAGCGCCTTTTCCAGCACGCGCAGGGCCTTGTCGTCGGTCTTCTGCCCGAAGATGGGCACCGCCACCACGCCGTTGGCGATCAGGAAATTCGCGTAGCTCGCCGGCACGGGGTTGAGCCCGCCGGGGCCGAAGCGGTCTGCCGGGAAGTTGTAGAGGATCGGGTCGGGCACGGGCAGCTCGATGATGTTGAGCTTCTTCCCGTCCTGGTCGCGGGCCGAGGCGAGGGCCTTCCAGTTGCGGTTGAGGACTTCGTAGTCCTGGTGCCCCTTGGGGGCCTTGATGCCCACGACGGTGTTGGGCGAGACGAAGCGGGCGATGTCGTCGATGTGGCCGTCGGTGTCGTCGCCGACGATCCCGCCGGGGAGCCAGATGACGTGGCGGGTGCCGAGGGCCTCGTGGATCTCGGCGACGATCTTGGCGCGGGTGAGGCGCGGGTTGCGGTTCTTGTTGAGGAGGCATTGCTCGGTGGTCATCACCGAGCCGAGGCCGTTGACTTCGATGGAGCCGCCCTCCAGCACGAGGTCGTGGATCCAGAGCGGGACGCGCAGTTGGCGGGCGATGTGCTGGGGGACGACGTCGTCGAGGTCGCGGACCTCGTACTTGCCGCCCCAGCCGTTGAACTGGAAGTCGTGGGCGGCCTTGGCGGGGAGTGGGCCATCAGCGGGCTTGTCACCGGGGGCGTTGCGCACGACGAAGATCGGGCCGTAGTCGCGGATCCACGAGTCGTTGGTGGCGATGCCGCGTCCCTGCGTCGTCGCGACCTCGACGTGGGGCTGGAGCGCGCGGATGAAGGCGGAGAACTGCTCCTGCGCCTGCGGGAGGCAGCCGGGCCAGGTCTCGTCGTTGTAGGGCGGGGTCAGCCAGACGCGGGCCATGGGCTCCCACTCCGCGGGCATGCGGTAGCCCAGCGAGCGGGCCGAGCCCTTGGGCGTGCGGAGGTCGGCGGCGACGGCGGTGCGGGGATGTTTGGGCATGATGCGCCGGAGTGGGTTTGCGGGATGGATCTAGTCAGTGCGGAATCACGCCGGGTCGACGAAGCGCTTCACCACGTCGCCATACGCGTCGATCCGCCTATCGCGGAAAAACGGCCAACCCGTGCGGATCTCGTCGATGCGCCCCAGGTCGCAGTCGGCCAGCAGCACCTGCGGCTCCTTGCCCGAGGCCTCGGCGATGACGACGCCCCCGGGGTCGACCACGAAGCTCGAGCCCCAGAACTCCAGTTCGTCCTCGACGCCCACGCGGTTGATCGCCGCGACGAAGACGCCGTTGGCGATCGCGTGCGAGCGCTGGATGGTCCTCCAGGCGTCGATCTGCTGGGCACGGTCGAAGGGCGTCTCCTTGTGGTACCACCCGATGGCGGTGGGGTAGAAGAGGATCTGGGCCCCGCGCAGCGCGGTGAGGCGGGCGGCCTCGGGGTACCACTGGTCCCAGCAGACGAGCATGCCGGTCTTGGCGTGCGGGGTCTCCTGCACCTGCCAGCCCAGGTCGCCGGGCGTGAAGTAGTACTTCTCGAAGAAGCGCGGGTCGTCGGGGATGTGCATCTTGCGGTACTTGCCGACGATTTTGCCCGCGGGGTCGATCATCACCGACGTGTTGTGGTGGATGCCCGCGGTGCGCTTCTCGAAGAGCGAGGCGGTGAGGTGGATGCGCAGCTTCTTCGCGAGGGCGCAGAGCGTGTCGGTGGTCGGCCCGGGGATCGTCTCGGCCAGGGCGAAGAGCTTGTCCGACTCCACCTGGCAGAAATAGCTGCTCATGAAGAGCTCTTGGGTGGCGACGATCTGCGCGCCCTGCCCCGCGGCGTCGCGGATCATCGCGACGGCGGTCTTGAGGTTCGCGGGCTTGCCGGCGGAGGGCGGGCAGGCGTGCTGCACGAGCCCGAGGCGGACGACGCGGCTCTTGCCTGCGCCCCCGGAAGCCCCGGAAGTTGCGGCGCTGCGTCGCGGAGATCGGTTGGATTTGGCCACGCGCGGGTTCCTTGAGGGTCGCCCTGCGGAGGGCAGGGGTCGACATTCTACGCTCTGGCGGGGCGGGCTTGCGGATCGCCTGCGCGCCATGACGCAGGACGTGCCACATCGCAGCCGAAGGCTGCTATGTGCGGAGTGCCGGAGTGCTCCGAGTCCACGGCGATTCTTCGCGCGGCCCCATAGGAGAAGGAAACAGATCGATCGCAAACATGGTGCCTCAGGGTCGACCGGCACACAGCAGTCTACGGCTGCGGTGTGGCACGGCCCAGGGGCGATCGGACAAGCCCGCGGAAACGCCGCGACGATTTCCCTCGGCCTGCGCAAGGCCGGTGGTATAGTGGCCTTGCCGCTGTGCGATGGGGCCATTCATCAGCCGTATGCCTGAACCTTCCTCCCATCGCGCGTCGTCCGCCGCCGCCTCCGCTGGCCGGGGACGCGCGTCGGGCCCCCGAGCCCCGCGGCTGCTGCTGCTCTCGCACCGCGTGCCTTACCCGCCCGACCGGGGCGACCGCATCCGCGCGTTCCACCTCCTCGAGTTCCTCAGCCGATCGTTCGACATCGCCGTCGCCTGCACCAGCGACGAGGTCGTCCGGCTCGCGCAGCGGCAGCACCTGCAGCAATACGCCCGACGCGTCTCGATCGACGCGATCGACCCGACCTACAGCAAGGCCCGCGCGCTGGTGATGGCCGCCGCCGCCGGTTCGGCGCTGACGCCCGCCTACTTCTTCCGCCGCCGGCTCGCCCACACCATCCTCCGCTGGCATGCCCAGGACCCCTTCGACGCGGTGCTGACGATCTGCACGAGCATGATCGGGTACGCCCGGCTGCTGGTCCCCGCGGCAACGTCAACACAGACGCCGGCGTCGCTCGCGCCCGAGGCTGCATCGAGTGCCCCGTCTCCCGACGTCGTTTCCGCCGAGGCCCCCGGCCCGCCGCCCGCGGCCGGGCGCTCGCACGCCTCGCCGCGCCACGTGCTCGACTTGGTCGACGTCGACAGCCTCAAGTGGGAGACCTACGCCGCCACGGGCTCGCCGCCGATGAGCTGGATCTACGCGCTCGAGGCCCGCCGGCTGTCGCCGATCGAGGCGGGGCGGCAAGACCGGCTCGACGCCGTCACGCTCGTCAGCGCCGCCGAGGCGGAGGTCTACCGCCAGCGCGCCCCCGAGGCCCGCCCGCCCGTGGTGGTGAGCAACGGGGTCGACCTCGCCTACTTCGCGCCCACGCCCGACCCGATGACGCGCACGATCGCCTTCGTGGGCGTGCTCGACTACGCGCCCAACGTCGAGGGCATCGTCTGGTTCGTCCGCGAGGTCATGCCGCTGCTCAAGCCGGTGATTCCCGACGTCCGGCTGCTGGTGATCGGGAAGCACCCCACGCCCGCGGTGCAGATGCTGGGGCGCGAGCCGGGGGTGGAGGTGGTCGGCGCGGTGCCGGACGTGCGGGTCTACCTCGCCCGCTCGGCGGCGGTGATCGCGCCGCTGCGCATGGCCCGCGGCGTGCAGAACAAGGTGCTTGAGGGCATGGCGGCCGGGCGGACGGTGGTCTGCTCAGGCCCGGCGGCGAAGGGGATCGACGCCCAGCCCGGGCGCGACCTGCTCGTCGCCGACACGCCGCAGGAATGGGTCGACACGCTCTCCCGCGTGCTCCGCGAGCCGGAGTTCAGGAGGTCGATCGCGCAGGCCGCCCGCCGGCGCGTCGAGGAGCGATACGCGTGGGCGACGTGTTTGGAGCCGATGGCGCGGCTGCTCCGCGGCGAGGCGGTGCGATCGGGCCATGATCCATCAGGCGAAGCCTGATCAGAGCCGGACACTGTGTGTCCGTCGATCGGGCGCTAGGCGGTAATCCGCCGCGCGCGACGTGCCGATTCCACGGGGACGATTCGGTGATGAATCACCGCGTGTGCTCGAACATTTCGTCCATCCATGAAGACGCGCGAGCGGAGTACCGCTTTCGCCCGAAGAACGGACACACAGTGTCCGGCTCTGATCAGGCTTCGCGCGATGGGAACAGGACGAAATTCCCCCGCTCAATCCAACTCCACCGCGCAGACCTGCCGGTGCCCGTTCACCTCGTCGTTGAAGATCAGCCACTTCCCGTCGATCGAGAAGCCGGTCTCCACGCCCTGTCCGCGGAAGGGGATGTAGGGCGTGTGGATCGTCGCCATCGCCTTCATTTCGACGCGCTTCTCGCTCATGGAGAACCTCGCCGCGAAGGCGAAGCTGTTGCACTCGGTGCCCTCGCCGCAGACCCACTTGCCGTCCTCCGAGCGGAAGATGTGCGAGTGGTAGCTGTTGAGCGGGTCGGAGAGGTAGACCTCGCGCCCGGAGAGGTCGGCGATGCCCAGGTGCGTCGCGCGGGGGGAGTACTCCGCCCACGGCAGCGTCTCCATCGTCGCGTCGCCCCGGCGGTCTTGGAAGGTGTAGCCGATGTAGTTCGGGTCGCCCCACCAGAACTCGTGCGTGACCAGTTCGCCGTGTTCCTGCTTGCGGATGGGCTTCAAGTCCGAGCCGTCGAGGCGGATGGTCCAGGTGCGCTGCCCGTAGGCGTCGTACATGTCGAGGCAGAAGCGGATGAGCGTGGGGTCGGCGGGCGAGGCGTCGATGTGGCTTTGGGCGATGCCGTGGATCTCGTGGACCTTGGTGGTCGAGCCGGTCTCGATGTTGTGGGCCCAGATGCGCCCGTTGCGCGGGCGGTTGAAATAGTGCCAGAGCGTGCCGACGTCCTTGGTGGTGGGGATGGGGTGCTTCGCGAGGTCCTGCTCGACTTCGTGGAAGAGCAGCGTCTTGCCGTCGCAGGTGATGTCGGTGACGTCGCCGGGGACGTCCTTGGGCCAGCTCGCGATCATGAACGGCTTGCCGACGGTGGGGCCGTCGACCAGGTCGATCGCCCAGAGCTCGCGCTTCTTGTCCTTGAAGATGAAGAGCCGTCCGTCGCTCTCGCGCAGCCGGCCGCCCCAGCGGGCGCCGTCGGCGGGGATGAGGCGGACGCGGCCGCTTTCGGGCTCGATGGTCAGCAGGTTTCCATGCTCGTGCTCGCCCCAGGCGAGCATCCACCCGCCGGGCAGGTGGCGCGGGAAGCGGAAGTAGTTCACCGACGATCCCTTGGGCAGGTCGACCAGTTGGCGCACGCGCTTGCCGGTGTTTTCGTCGGTCCAGCTCTTGCCGCAGACTTCCTCGCGCACGGGCAGGGTCGAAGGCTTCACGATCGCGGTCATCGGTTTCACTCAACAAAAATGGGGCGGGGGCGGGAACAACAAAATCGTCAACTGCGCCGGGCCGGAATCAGCATGCTTGCGGGGTTTGCGTCAGAGCTCCACATCGACCGCGCAGAGCTCAAGCTTGCCGTCGATGGTGTCGGTGTAGAAGAGCCATCGCCCCTGCGCGTCGAAGTCGCAGTTCACCCATTGCCCGCGGAACGGGACATAGGGCGTGTGCACCGTCGCGAGCGGGACGTAGTCGACGCGCGGGTCCTTGAGCGAGAACTTCGCCGCGTGGACCATCGAGTGCCCGTCGGTGCCCGAGCCGCTGAGCAGCGTGGCGTCGCGCGAGACGTACAGGTGCGTGTGGTAGTGGTTGACCGGGTCCGACAAATAGACCTGCTTGCCCGAGAGGTCGGCCACGCCCAGGCGCGTCTTCGCGGGGGCGTATTCGCACCAGGGCAGCTCGTGGTGCTGCGTGTCCTCGCGGCGGTCCTGGTAGGTGAAGCCCACGTGCTTGCCGTCGGGCCACCAGAACTCGTGCGTGACCAGCTCGCCATGCGCCTGCGGGCGGATCGGCTTCAGGTCCGAGCCGTCGGTGCGGATCGACCAGACGCGCTGGTTGTGCCCCTCCCATTTGTCGTAGGCGAAGCGGAGCAGCCCCGCGTCGAGCGGGTTGGAGTCGAGGTGGAACGGACAGCAATCCTCGGCTCGGAGCAGCGTGCGGCGCTCGCGCGTCTGCAGGTCGAACGCGACGATCTCCCCGTGCCGCGGGCGGGAGACGTAGCGCCAGAAGAGGTCGGGGTCCTTCCGCGTCGGCGCGAGCTCGCCGGCGTGCGGGTCGTGGCACTCGGTCATCAGCACGGTGCGCCCGTCGCAGGTGATGTCGATGACTTGGGCCTTCTCGCCCTCGAGGAGCTTGCCCAGCGAGCGCGACGTGCCGCCCGGGAGCGGCGTGGCGAAGAACTCGTGCGTCTCGCCATCGTGGGTCAGCAGCGTGCCGTCGTTGAGCAGCTTGAGCCGGTTTCCGCGCATGCCCGTGATCGGCCTGAAGTCGCCCGACTCGGGTTCGAGCAGCCCCAGCTTCTTGTCGATCGAGGCGAGCATCGTCCCGTCGGGCAGGTGGCGCGGGTTGCGGAAGTAGCCCAGGCTGCCGCCCTTCCCGGCGGGGCTGATCTGGCGCACGCGCCGCCCGGTGACGGCGTCCGACCAGACGCGGGGCAATCGGGCGACGTTTGAGGGATCGCCGGAAGGGCAATATTACAAGGCCCCGCGGGTGGGATGTCAAGCGTTTGGGAGGGCGTTGGCCGACATGCCTGCGGTGGCGCCGCTCTGGGCAATCTGGGTTAGCCGGAAGCGCAAGCGACGGGACGGGGGTGCCTCAATCCACGGCCCCGACGAGGATCACAACCCGCGCTCGATCCCACATCTTCTTCGCGCATCAACAGTCGTTTGTCGAGCAATCAGGATCTCCGGCCTGGCTGCAGATTGGTCGACCCCCGTCCCGTCGCTTGCGCTTCCGGCTAACAAGACCGCCGTTGCCCTTCACTTCCCCGCCCAGATCTCCGCCAGCTCCACCAGCCTCTTCTCCTTCGCCGACTTGATCGCCGCGAAGGTCATCGCGAGGGTCTTCAGGTTGTCCGCCGCGCTGCACTCCGGCTCGCGCCCTTCCTTCACCGCGCTCAGGAACTCCGCCAACACGTCGTCCAGCAGCGACGGGTCCTCCGCCGGGCGATGATGCCCCATCATCTTCTCGTGCACCGGCTTGCTCGTGCGGTGCATCCGCGTGTGCCACATCTCCGCCCCTTCCCACACGATGCTCCCCTCGGAGCCCTCGATGTGCCAGCTCCCGTTCCACGAGGTCTGCCGCCCCAGCGCGTTGCCCACGCAGACGTGCGTCCCCATCAGCCCGTCGGGGAACTCGAGGATGATCGAGTGGGCCGCGTCGCCCTGGTGCCAGCCCCACTTGTGGTTCCACGTGTGCGCGTGGATCGCCGTCGGCTCGGCCCCGAGCACGTACCGCATCATGTCGAACTGGTGCACCATCATGTCGGTCAGCAGCATGTACGGCTTGGTGACGTAGAAGCTCCCCGGGATGTCGGCCCAGGGCATGTAGAACTGCACGTCGCATTGCCCCACCTGCCCGACCAGCCCCGCCGCGATCGCCTTGCGCGTCGCCCGGGGCTGCGAGCCGAAGCGCACGTTCTGCGTCACCATGTGCCGCAGCCCCGCCTTGGCCCCGCGCTCGGCCGTCCGCACCGCGTTGCCCCAGTCGTCGCTCAGCGGCTTTTCGCCCAGCACGTGCATCCCGCGGTCGAACGCCTTGGCCGCGACTTCGTGGTGCACCGCGGGCGGAGTGTTGTCCATCACCCACTCGCCCCCGGAATTGGAGCCGGCCTTGGTCTTCGCCAGCGCCTCGTCGAGCGTCATGAACAGCCGGTCCGCGGGCACGCCCAGCTCCTCCACCGCCTTTTTGCGGTTGGCCTCCATCGGCTCGACATAGCCCACGATCTCCACGTCCTTCCGCCGGCGGATCGGCGCCAGCCAGCACGTCCCCCGCCAACCCAGCCCGACCATGATGCAACGCGTCATGCGAATCTCCTGCGATGAGACGGCCACGGCTCCCAACCCCCACCGTTACAATACCACCTCGCATCTCCCCACTCCGGAGCCATCCCGTGCCATCCTTCGACGTCGTCAGCCGTGTCGATCTCCAGGAGGTCGACAACACCATCAACAACACCCGCAAGGCGATCATGACCCGCTACGACTTCCGCGGGAGCAAGACCGAGCTGCTCTTCGACCGCAAGGAGAAGAAGATCAACATCCACACCGAGGACAAGATGAAGCTCGACGCGGTGACGGAGATGCTCCGCGCCGCCGCGGTGAAGCGCGGGCTGGACCTGAAGTCCCTGAAGTTCGGCGACCCCGTCCCCAGCACCGGCATGAGCCTGCGCTGCGAGGTGAAGATCAAGGAGGGCATCGAGCAGGAGGCCGCCAAGAAGCTCGTCAAGCTCATCAAGGACGCCAAGCTCAAGGTCCAGGCCTCGATCCAGGGCGACGAGCTGCGCATCACCGGCAAGCAGCGCGACGACCTCCAGCAGGCGATCGCCCTGCTCAAGGGCAGCGGGGCGGAGGTGCCGCTGCAGTTTGTGAACATGAAGGAGTAGACGGCAACGAATCTAATGCGGTCGCGAAGTCGGATTCCAACAACGAGCGGTCTATGCAATACCATTCACCTGAATACATCGAATGCTGGCTATGCTGTATTGATTTGCTTGGTTTTAGAGATAAAGTTCGCGCTGATAAATTGGGCGAAGTCATTTGCATATACAATGATTGCGTCAATCATTTGCGACGCATCAAAACATATCAGGATGCTACAGGATTAACTTATCAGTGGTTTTCGGATACGTTCATTATTTACTCGCAAGACGATTCCGACAACGCCTTGTCAATGGTTGAGCAGGCTGGACGGCATTTCACGCAAACACTTGTCCGCAATCTCATCCCTCTCCGAGGCGCTATAACCTGCGGGAGATTGCATTCAGACGCCAAAAACAACATTATTATAGGAGATGCGTTAATCGATGCTTACGAGTATAGCGAATCCCAGAACTGGATAGGACTCGTCCGTACGCCACAGGTGTACAAAAAACGCCCAGAATTGGGGGAGTCGCTTTGGTACCGCCGTATGCCATGCTATGGAATGAAGACCAATTGTAAGCTGCCAGTTGAAAATGTCTATGCCTTTTCCTTTGTCGATGGATCAGGCATTAAAGATCGATATTTAAGATATGTTGAAGAAATTCGAGATGCATACCTTGGTGAGTCTGGACTTGGTGGAGATAAAAAGGTTATAGAGAAATATAATAACACCATTATATTCATCAAAAGTTGCCATGCCGGTATGGTTTAGTGTTTAAGATTCGGAGTGGCGGCCAAATTATTCCGTCAATATCTGCACGACTGACTGTTTGACGCGATCCACAGCAATCTTTCGATCGGTTGTGGGAGCGGGGATGTCATCACCCGCACGCCAGTTTGGAAGCGTCTTGAGAAGGCTGCTCCGAACGGCCCAGTTGACATTCTGCGGCAGCGTTCCCGTTCGCCGGAGGAATGGTCCGATGGCAGCCATGAATGAGACCACGCCGACGACACGCCCGTCGGAGAGGACCACTGGACCACCGGAGTTGCCGGGCTGAATCGGGATTGACACTTGCAGGAATGATGTATCGCCATCGATGCCAGCTATTGCGCTGATAGAGCCATCGTTGTAAACCGGTTGTGCGCCAATCAAATCGGGCACGGGAAATCCGATCGTAAAAATTGCATCGCCTAGATTCTCACCCCCTTGGGCCGTGATGGGTAGCCATATGGATGGTTTTGCCTCGATTTTCAGGATCGCCAAGTCAAGCGATCGAGACTGGGCGATAATCTGCGCCTCAAGTTTTTTGCCCGTGTACAAGACCCACACCTTCGAGGCGCCGGAAATGACATGGGCAGCGGTGGCGACATGCCCGGATGCAGACACGAAGAAGCCCGAGCCCGAACCGGCTTTGCTCGCCGGTGGCAATGATGGAGGATTGCCGCTTACCTTGGGAGTTTCGGGAGCATTGAGCAATTCATCGATGGCCAAGCTGTTCGCCCGGGTGACAAGCGGCTGAGCCGAGGAAGCAAGCACAACGCCCATGGCTCCCTGCCTCGCCACGCCGTGCCCGGAAAACGCACGATTTCCGTAAGCGGAATCCTGAAGTTCGGCTTTCAGAAAAACCTCAGCCTCGGACTTTATTCCAGCGCCGCCGGACTCCCAGGACAACGTGCATTGCTGAACTTGTATTTTTAGCGTTGGTGCGCCATGTACATCTGTGGCTCCGCCGCGGCGACGAATCGCGTCCTTGATCGCGTCGGCGAGTTCTCGATGGGCATTCGGACTGAGCTTGGGTGTGTCGACTATCGCCATGCCTCCGGAGTGAAAAAACTCGGCGCTGTAGGGATCAACCTCAACGGCGCCTACCGAGTTCGCCCAGCTAGCGAGGCGCATGTCAGTGCCGGTGTATTTAAGATTCACTACCGTTGTGCACCCGGATAGCAGGCAAATCGCCATCACGACAAGGAGTATTTGAACGAAGATGCGGATGATTGGTGCCATGAATGATGGGCCTTGTTTGGTCATTGCGCTAGCCCGATACTGGACGTATCGTACTCGCAACGTGTGTTTTCGCCGCGGTCACGCGATCGTTTGCACGAGGACCTCGGTATGCGCACCAGATACATGTTGCGAGTACGACAACCTGTGACACCTGCCTCATCCGACTGGATCTCCACAACTCCCCCATGCTCACCCCCACCCAAATCGCCTTCTTCAAGCACCACGGCTACCTCATCCTCTCCGGCGCCGTCGCGCCCGCCGTCATCGACGTCTGGCGGGAGAGCTTCTGGGAGGCCGTCGACGCCAAGGCGGATGATCCCGAGTCGTGGCGGAAGAGGCCGGGGCTGAAGGCTGAGTACAAGCTCCGGCACGAGGAGGCGGGGCTGAACCGACAGCCGGCGGTGGCGGAGGCGGTGGAGCAGCTCGGGGGCGGGTGGTTCGTGGGCGACGCGGGGCCGCCCTTGGTCCACTGGCCCGCGGGATGCGACGCGTGGACGCCCACGCGGCTGGGGCATGTCGACGGCTATCCGCCCTCGTTCTGGTTCCCGTTCATGATGGCGGCGACGGCCTACGCCTACGACGTCGAGCCCATGGGCGGGGCCTTCACCTACTGGCCCGAGAGCCACCACAGCACGCATCGGCGGTTCCTGGCCAACCCCGGGATGATCGACGGCAAGTGGGCCCGCGAGCCGGGGTTCGACTGGACCGGCCCGGACAACTTCACCGACCTGGCCCCGCACCCGCCGCGGGAGTTTACGGCCCGCGCGGGCGACGTGATCCTCTGGCACGCGTTCCTGGTCCACTCGGGGTCGATGAACATCCGCAACTCGCCGCGGGTCGGCTTCTTCTCGCGCTTCTGGCACCGCGACCAGGAGGCGATCAAATACGACGTGCCGAAGGACCTGTGGAAATACTGGGCGGCGTGAGCGGGCGGTGGCGTCGACGACGCATCGGGGTGAATGAGCATGGCTGCATCGACATCGATCATTCCGCTCGTGGCCTCGGGCGACTTCGGCGATGTCCTGGTGGTCCTGTTGGTCTTGGCGGTGGCCGTCGCCTCGATATATTTTTCGTTCGTCCGGCCGCGCCAGATCTTCGACAACTGGGTTCGGGAGAACGGGCTGACGATCATCGAGGCGCGGCGGTGCATCTTCAGCTACGGGGCCTTCTCGTTCTTCACCACGGGCAAGGGGCAGACGATCTACCGGTTCAGCGCCCGCCGGGCGGACGGCCAGGTCGTGGCGGGGTGGGCCCGCGTGGGCGGGTTTTTCCTGGGGGCGATGTCCAACCGCGTCGAGGTGCGGTGGGAGGAGTGAGCCGTTGGCCGCGGCGGGTTTCACGGAATACGCTCTACCCGCCCTGCGGCGAAGGGATTGCCCCCCGGCGATTCCCCCGGCGCCCGCGGCGAAGGATCGACGATCCCATGAGCGAAACAGAAACCACCCCCGACGGCGCGACCGTGGTCATCACCCATCGGGTGAGCCCGGGCAAGGAGGCCGACTACGACAACTGGCTGACCGAGATCACGCCCCTCTGCCGGGCCTCGCCGGGCCATCTGGATGTGCAGGTCATCCGTCCCATCGCGGGCCTGACGACGACCTACACGGTGGTGATCCGCTTCGACACCTGCGACCACCTTCGGCTATGGATGGGTTCGGAGGCCCGGCGGCGGCTGATCGAGCGCGTCCGGCCGTTCCTGGTCGCCGACGACGCCTATACCATCCGCAGCGGGCTCGATTTCTGGTTCATGCCCGCCGGCGGCGGCGCCAAGGTGCCGGTGCGATGGAAGCAGCTCCTCGTCACTTGGTCCGCGATCTATCCGCTGGTGCTCGTCGTGCCCTTGGCGGTGCTGCCGGCCCTGCGGTTCCTGGGCCTGCCCGATGACCGCTACCTCAACACGTTGGCGATCTCCGCCTGCGTGGTCTTCCTCATGACCTACGTGGTGATGCCGCACTACACGCGATGGGTGCGCCATTGGCTGTTCGATTGAACGGATCGCGGCCTGGGTTGCGCGGCATTCCGCGAAGCCCGCCGGCGCGACGTGCGTGGACGCGAGATTCCGAAACGACGGCTCGCCGCACGAGTGGAACTCGTGCGCCGCTCGTGCAACCGACGCATTTCGGTTCGATGGGCCCCCATCCGGTGGGCTTCGCGGAATACCGCTCAACCCACCCTACAAGATGCAGGCCCTCCGCCTCACTCCACCGGCGACAGCTTCGGCGAGCGCCTCGGCTCGGCCTTCTTCTTCGGCTGCCCGCGCGTGATCCCCTTCTGGGCGTAGGTCGTGGTCTTGGCGGTCCCCGTCTCCTGCGCGTGCAGGACGCGCTCCTGCGCCTTCGCGGCGTATTCCTCGCTCATCTCGGTGCCCACCCACTGCCGGCCCAATCGGCCTGCGACGGCGAGCGTCGTCCCGCTGCCGGTGAAGGGGTCGAAGACCACCTGCCCAGGGTTGCTCGAGAGCTTGATGATCCGCTCGAGCAGCGACTCGGGCAGTTGGCACGGGTGCCAGCCCTGCCGCTCCTTGAAGGTCCCGCAGAGGCGCGAGTGGTACCACGTGTCCTCGCCGGGCCTGAAGTAGTCGCCCTCGGCCGACTGCGGGCGGAGGTACCACGTGTCGTCGGGCAGCTTGCCCGTGGGGTTGGCCCGTTGGTCGTTGTAGGTCGTCTGCCGGGCGCTGGGCACGGCGACGTCGAGCCGGTTGAAGACGAACGGCGGGTCCTGCACGTTGATCTTCCCGAAGGCGCCGGGGCCCACGGCGTAGAACAGGTGGGCGTGCGAGCGGTTGAACTTGATCTTGCAGTTCTGCCCGAAGGTGTAGTGCCAGATGATCCAGTTGCGGAAGACCAGCTTGCGCTCGCGCTCGAGGGCCTTGAACATCAGGCGCGTTTCGGCGGCGTATTCATCGCCGATGAGGAGATAGAAGCTGCCGGTGGGCTTGAGCAGGCGGGCGCAGGCGCGGACCCATTTCTCGGTCCAGGCGATGTAGGCGTTGTCGTCCTGGGAATCCTCGTATTGGTCGTACTTGTAGCCGATGTTGTAGGGCGGGTCGGCGAAGATCAGGTCGACGCTCCCCTCGGGCCAGTTGGCCATGAGGTCGAGGCAATCGCCGACGGCGACGCGCTGGAGCGGGAGCGTGGGGGCGGGCTTGGTCATGCGGGGGGGATTCTAACACGGTCCGAATCCCCCGCTGGCATTGTCGCCCCAGCCCGACAACCCTTCGACTTGAGCCCTCCGGGCGTTCCCCTATACTGCTGACGGTTCGATTGTTTCTCGCCAAGGAATCGCGTCATGGCCCACATCATCGCCGAGCCGTGTGTCGGAACGAAGGACACCGCTTGCGTCGCCGTCTGCCCCGTGGACTGCATCCATCCCACCAAGGACGAGGCCGAGTTCGCGACCGCCAAGCAGCTCTACATCGATCCCGACACCTGCATCGACTGCGGGTTGTGCGTCGACGAGTGCCCCGTGAAGGCGATCTTCCCCGAGGAGGACCTGCCGTCGGAGTGGGCCTCGTACGTCGAGACCAACGCGGCCCACTTCAAGAAGTGAGCCCGCGAGCGGCGGCGCCTTGACCGATATTCCGGCCCCGTGCCACGACCGCTGAATCGATCCCGCAGACGCCTGCCCCGCCCTCGGCGGAGCCTGCGCCCGCGGCGATCGCGTGCATCGGACTTGATCCGAAACACCTCAGCCAGGAGTCGCGTCATGGCCTATGTCATCGCCGAGCCCTGCATCGGAACCAAGGACACCGCCTGCGTGGTGAACTGCCCCGTCGACTGCATCCATCCGACGAAGGAGGAGGCGGAGTTCGCGACGGTCAAGCAGCTCTACATCGACCCCGACCCCTGCATCGACTGCGGGCTGTGCGTCGACGAGTGCCCCGTGAAGGCGATCTTCCCCGAGGAGGACCTGCCCTCGGAATGGGCCTCGTACGTCGAGACCAACGCGGCCTACTTCAAGAAGTGAAGCCCGCAAGCGGCGGCGCCCTGACCGACATTCCGGCCCCGTGCCATGACCGCGTGTCCTGATCCCCCTGGATTCCCGTCCCGCCTCGGAGTGAAGGCGGCGCGGGGAGCTTTGGCGATCATGTGCACCGAGTCCTTCAAAGATCACTCCACGAAAGGAGTCGCATCATGGCCATCGTCATCGCCGAGCCCTGTGTTCGAACGAAGGACACCGCCTGCGTGGCGGTCTGTCCCGTCGACTGCATCCATCCCACCAAGGACGAGCCTGATTTCGCCACCGCGACGCAGCTCTACATCAAGCCGGACCAATGCATCTGCTGCTGCCTGTGCGTCGGCGAGTGCCCCGTGAAGGCGATCTTCCCCGAAGAGGACCTGCCCCCCGAATGGGCGTCCTACATCGAAATGAACGCGGCCTATTTCAAGAACAAGAAGTAGACTTCACGCCATGCCCACCGTGCTGATCACCGAGACGCTTGACCCGCGACCCGCCAAGTGGCTGGGCGAGCGCGTCGAGGCGGTCTGGTGCGCGCATGACCACGCCGACCTGCCCAAGAAGCTCGCGACGGCGGACGGCTTGGTCGTGCGGACCTACACGCAGGTGAACGACGCGCTGTTGGCGATGGCGCCGCGGGTGCGGGTGGTGGGGCGGGCCGGCGTCGGGCTGGACAACATCGACCTCGAGGCCTGCAAGAGGCGGGGCGTGGTGGTCGTCTCCACGCCCGACGCGAACACGCAGGCGGTGGTGGAGTACATCTTCGCCTTGGTCTTCGACGCGATCCGCCCGCGCTATTCGCTCGACAAGCCGGTCGACGCGGCGACGTTCCACAAGCTGCGCAAGGAGCAGGTCGGACGGCAGCTCGATGAGCTGACCCTGGGCATCCTGGGGCTGGGGCGGATCGGTAAGCGATTGGGAAGGGCGGCGCGGGCGATGGGCATCCGCGTGATCGCGAACGACATCCTGCCCGCGGCCGAGCTGCGGGCGGCGCTGGCGAAGGAAGGTGGGCCCGACCTGACGGCGGGGATCGAGTTCGTCGGCAAGGAGGAGCTCTTCGCCCGCAGCGACGTTTTGTCGGTGCACGTCGACGGCCGCCCGGAGAACCGCGGGCTGGTCGACGCCGCCTTGTTGGCGAGGCTGAAGCCCGACTGCTTGTTCATCAACGCCGCCCGCGGGATGCTGGTCGACAACGCCGCCCTCGCGGCCTGGGCGAAGGCGAATGCGGCCAAGGGCGGGCGGTTGATCCTCGACGTCCACGAGCCCGAGCCGATCCCCGCGGAGTATCCGTTCTGGGGGATGGCGAATGTGCGCTTGCTCCCGCACCTGGCCTCGCGCACGGGCCCCGCCATGGAGAACATGAGCTGGGTCGTCCGCGACGTGGTGGCGGTGCTGGAGGGGCGGAAGCCGGAGCATCCGGCGTTTTGAGAAGTAGCGCGGGCGCGGCGCGAAGGCGCGTCTGGTCAGAGCCGGACACTGTGTGTCCGTCGATCGGGCGAAAGCGGTACTCCGCTCGCGCGAATCGTCAGGAGCCCTCGTGACACAGAAAGCCGATGACGCCGCCGGCGGAAGGCTGTCGATGCCGCTTCGACGTGAATCGTGGCGCGCCTGCGAGTGCGGCACTTCGCGCGCGGCGGAGTACCGCCTAGCGCCTGAGCAACGGACACACAGTGTCCGGCTCTGATCAGATCGATGTCGTCCAGACCGCCTTCGTCACGCCGACTCCACCAACGTGCGGACCTCGCCCCTTCGCGGCAGCACCGTCTTCCCGTCGATCGCGAGCGTGAACGCCTCGGCCGCGGCCCACCAGACGACCTTGCCGCTGCCATCACGGCGGACGACCGCGAGGCGCGCCTCGCCCGTGATGCCGCCGATGTCGAGCCCGCTGCTGATGGGGCTGGCGACGACGGTGTCGATGACGCCGTTGCCGTGGTCGAGGGTGAGGCCGAACTGCGCGGGGGCGAAGATGCGTTGGACGCCGACGGCGGGCGTGCCTGCGCGGCGGGGGAGCAGGGCGGTGAGGAGCTGCCCGTTGTAGCCGTAGAGCAGGGCCTTGACGCGCGGGCGCATGCCCGCGCCCCAGCGGCCGCCGCCGCGGGGCCAGGAGGCCCCGGCGCTGCCGTGGAAGTAGTTCACGCCCTCGGTGCGGTGGGGCAGGCCCATGGAGTCGATGGTGTCGGTGTCGAGCTCGACGCGGTGCTCGACGGGGTAGTCGGCCGGGCCGGGGTGCGACCAGGCGAGTTCGAGCCGGTTCCTCTTGCCCTGCACCGTCACGCGCTCGGCCTGGGCGTCGATCTCCACGCGGTTGCCCGGCTCGGAGTTCATCAGCCACAGGAAGCTCGCCAGCGTGGGCGAGGGGTTGAAGTCGTCGAGGATCAGCACGTAGGGCTCGGCACCCGCGGCCCGAACCGTCAGCGCCCCGCGGAGGGCCCAGCGGCATTCCCAGGCGTCGTGGACGTCGACGCAGGCGTAGTCGGCCTTCTTGCCCGCGGCGAAGGACTGCACGCGCCCGCCGTTCCACATGTGGTCGAACCCGTGCGGCGCCGCCCGCGGCTCGTCGCCGTAGGGCATCAGCACGGAGTGGAACTTGCCCATGGCGTCGCCGTAGCCGGTGTCGATGCTGAAGGCCTCGCCCAGGGCGAAGAGGGAGAAATGGCCGGCGTCGACGTGCTGGTGGATGCAGCAGCCGGGGGTGCGTCCCGCGGCCAGGAGGCTGAAGTAGAGGTCGTCGTCCTGCCAGCCGCTGCGCATGGTGATGACGCCGAACGAGCCTGAGTTGCGGGCCGAGGGCCACCCGGCCTGCCCGGGGGTGACCACGCGGGCGGCCTCGTTCTCGTAGAGCAGCGTCCACCCGAGGCGGTACTCGATGAACTCGGGCATCGGCTGCTCTTCGCCGGGCGGGCCCTGGGTCGTGCGGCTGCGCATCTGCTCCCAGACCCACCAGAGCGCGTCGTCGTTGAGCCGCGCGGCGTGCAGGGCCGCGGCCCAGTGCGGGTGCCCCTTCTTGTAGCGCCACGCGTCGCCGATGGGGTTCTGCCCGCGCATGCCCGGGAGGATGAGGTAGGCCCAGTGGCGGACCATCGCGGCGAACTTGGGCTCCTCGGTCCAGAGGTCGGCCACGCCCGCGCGGAGCAGGACCTCGGCGACGGTGGAGATCCACGCCGCGTCGCCCGTGCCGTAGCTGGGGCCTTCGTAGATCGCCCCGCCTTCGTCGAGCCCGTGGTGGATGCCCATGCGGATCAGCTCGTTGATCTTGTCGAGCCGGGGCCAGTCGGTGACGTTGTCGAACACGGCCGCGAGCTGCATGACGTAGAGCTCGAAGGTGTGGAAGAAGAGGTTGGTGCCCAGGCCCCAGAGCGTGCCGGTGCGGTTCAGGACGCCGGCCTCGTAGAGCTCGATGCCGCGGCGAAGGTAAACCTCCACGAAGCGGCGGTCGTCGGCGGAGAGGCCGGGGGCGAGCAGGTCGTAGGCGATGGGCAGCGCGCCGTCGGAGGTCGTGGCGTAGAAGTCGGTCTCGTCGACGCCCTTGGCGCACATCATGCGGAGCAGCGGCACGGCGCGATCGGCCCAGAGCTTGTTGCCGGTGAAGGCGTAGGCGAAGCCCAGGGCGTGGATCGCCTGGTGCAGCTCGCCGCCGAGCACGGGGTCGGAGCGCTTCTTGGCGGCCTCGAGGCCCAGCGCGGGATCGATGCGCTGGGGCGAGTCGGGGTCGGTCCAGAGGTGCGATCGGCGGACGACCTCGGCCAAGGCGCGGGCGTTGAGGCCCGTCTTGGCGCGGGCCTTGAGCGCGGGCAGCTCATCGGGGCTGACCAGGACGCGGGGGTGGATGTTCTCGACGAAGAGACGCCGGTACGGAGCGTGGGTGGTGGTCATGCGGTTTCGCGGGGGGTGGGATCGAGGCGGTAGACCTTGATGGCGTTGCGCCGGAAGAGCCGGTCACGCTCATCGGGCGAGGCGGAGGCGGTGAGGTCGAGGAGGGCGGCGAGCCAGCCGCGGAGCGGGGCGGAGAGGGTGCAGACCGGCCAGTCCGAGCCGAACATCACGCGGTCGTAGCCGAAGGAGGCGATGGCGTGGTCGATGAAGGGGCGGAGGTCGTTGGCGGTCCAATGCTGGGGGTCGGCGTAGGCTACGAGGCCGGAGATCTTGCAGGCGACGACGTTGGGGAGCTTGGCGATCTCGCGGATGCGGTCGCGCCAGGGGTCGAGCGCCTTTGCCTTGACGTCGGGCACGCCGCAGTGGTCGAGGATGAAGCGGGTGTCGGGGCAGCGACGGACGAGGTCGATCGCGGCGGGCAACTGCGTCGCCTTGACGCAGAGGTCGAAGGTCAGTCCGCGGCGATGGAGCGAGCCGACGTTCCTCACGAAGAGTTCGCCGCGCGAGTGGTCGTCCGGCATCGTGTGCAGCACGCGGCGGACGCCCTTGAGGCGCGGGTGGGCGATGGCGTCGAGGTAGGCGTCGAAGTTGTCGAGCTCGGGGCGGCACGGGGCGACCACGGCCTTGGTCAGGCGCTTCGGGTCTTCGGCGACGCTGAGGATCCAGCGCGTCTCGTCGGCCATGAAGGGTTCATCGACGTCGGCCTCGACGTGCACGGACTGCACGATGCGGACCCCGTCCGGGAGGTCCGAGACCGCGGCCTGGTAGTCGTCGGGGAGGAAGGCGCGGTTGAGGACCGGGATGCCGGCGCACCACGAATAGGAGAGCTTCGCGGGGTCCCAGAGGTGCTGGTGCGTGTCGATGATGTCCATGGTCAGGATCTCCGTGGACGGGACATCCTAATTCGGAATCGCGTGTGGATGGAAGCCGAAAGTGGACAGCTTAAGCTGTCCACCCTTGAGTCGGGGGCTCACCCGTGGGCTGGAACGCTCAGAACTTCCCGTGCAGCAGGTAGGCCTCTTGCGGGTCGGTGCCTTGGAGGATCGCGGCGCGGACCTTGTTCTCCGTGCGCATGACCTCCTCGACCTTGTCGACGACCTCGGCGACCTTGGCCTGCGGGATGGCGATCACGCCGTCGCGGTCGGCGAGGATCGCGTCGCCGGTGCGGATGACCACGCCGCCGATCTCGATGGACTCGCCGAAGGAGTCGGCCACCCAGCGGCCGACGATGTCGACGGGGGTGAAGTAGCGGCACCAGACGGGGAAGCCCAGGCGGAAGATGAAGTCGCTGTCGCGGCAGCCGCCGTCGACGATGTACCCGCGGATGCCGCGGTGGTGGAGCGCTTCGGAGGAGAGCTCACCCATGTGGGCCAGATGGGTGTCGTGCGGCTGGCAGACCACGACGCTGTTGCGCGGGGCGCGGGAGAGCAGGGCGGTCCAGGCGAGGAGCGACTCGTGGGCGCTGAGCCCGTCGCGGCGCTTGCCGGCGACGGTGTAGGCGATGCCGGCGACCTTGCGCGAGGGGTCGAGCGGGCGGAGCGCGTTGGGCAGGACGCCGTTGGACAAGCCCATGGAGCGCATGACGTCGTAGACCGCGCCGCTGTAGCAGTGGACCAGCCGGTCGGCGAGCGCCTCGATCGACGCCGCGTCGTTGGCGGCGGCGCTGGCGGGGGTCGCCGCGGGAGCCGCAGGACTCGCGCTGGCCGCGGGCGCGGTGGTCGGGGTGGGGGTTTCAGTGGGCGTCTGGGTCATCGCAGGCTCCGCTGGTAGGCGGCCTCAAATGCCTTGGCCGCGGCAAGGGGTCAGACCGGTCGTGTGAGGATGCACCGCATCAAAACAGGTTCGCACTCGAAACCGCCGCGAGATGCTCCGCCAGAAAGGGCCCCGCGGCCATCCGCGGGGGCACAACCGATACGGGCGTCGCGGCCCGATTGCCAAACACCACTTTACCCACTTTTACTCATTCGCAGGCGGAATTCCACCCTGGCGGTCCGACTCGTACGCCGCCTCGACCACCGCCATTGTCCGGAACGCGTCCTCGAAGTGGGTCATCAGCTTGTCGTCCTGCCCCGCGACGAACCGCTGCAGGTTCGACATCGTCCCCACAAACCCGTCGGGAAACCAGCGCCCTTGGAGCGGCACGTCCTCCCACGGCTCGCCCCGGGCGCAGATCCGCGCGGTCTCGGCCTTGCCCTTGGGGTAATCCATCAGCAGCCCCAGGCTGGCCGAGGCGCTCCCGCGCGTGCCCTGCAGGGTGACGTCGGCCACCTCGTTCTCGGGGGCAAGAAGGCTGTGGTGGTTGATCGCCAGGCTGACCCGCGTGGCCTGGCCGTAGTCGAGGATCACGCTGCTGCGGGTGTTGGCGAGCCCGGCGGCCTCGGGGTGCCCGATGGTCTTGGCGTAGACCCCGCGGGGCTCGCCCAGGAAGCCGCGGATCAAGTCGAGGTAATGGACGCTGTGGACGGCGATCTCGACGCGCGGGAGCTTCTTGAGGAACGGGAAGAGCTCCCAAGGCGTCCGCACGTGCAGTCGGACCTCGACGTCGAGGATCTCGCCCAGCAGCCCGCGGTCGAGCGCGTCGCGGATCACCAGCATCATCGGGGCGAAGCGGAGCTGGAAATTCACGGCCGCGATGAGCCCGCGCTGCCGGCAGAGGTCGCGGATCCTGCGGGCCTCGACGAGGTTGGGCCCCATCGGCTTCTGCAGCAGCACGACCGAGCCCTCGGGCAGCTTGGAGGCGACGGCCAACTCGGCCTCGGGCGGGACGGCGATGTCGAAGACGCAATCGGGCGTCGCCGCCGCCTGGGGGAGCGAGTCGAAGACGCGCGGGATCTTGAACTTCGCGGCGGTGGCTTGGGCGCGGGCGGGATCGAGGTCGTAGATCCCCGCGACGGTGAAGCCGGCCTTGGCGTAGGCGGGGAGGTGGGCGTCGTTGACGATCCCGCCGGCGCCGATGACCACGATCGGCCGCGGGTCGCTTGGGCGCGGCCAGGACTGGCGCAGGTCTTTGGGCAGATAGGTCGCGGGCATGGGGATGACCTCGTGCCGGGGACGGGCCGCGCCTTGCAGAGAACCCCTATCGGCCCGCGCGAAAGGCCTGAAAACGAAAGGAAATGCCCCACCATCATGCGGCGGGCGGGGGCGTCACGCAAGGAGCGGGGGAGGGCGGAGCTGGCGGTTTGACGGCAAGCTGCCTCATCCCGGCGAGCCGAACTGCTCGAGCAGCCGCTCGACCATCGGCCGGGTGAGCTTGGCGGCGTCGTCGCGGCCGTGGACGTGGCGCATCACCAGCGTCCCCTCGACGAGCGTGGTGTAGAGGTCGGCGAACGTGCCGGCGTCGGCCACGCCCGCCCGTTTCGCCAGCCCGCGGAACCACTCGCGGGTCGCGCGCTTGTGCTTGGCCGCGACCTGGTGCACCGGGTCGCTGGGGTTGGGGAACTCGCCCGCGGCGTTGAGGAAGAGGCAACCGCCGAACTCCGGGCCGTTGAACCAGAGGTCGAGCACGTCGAAGAGCCCGAGCAACTGGGCCCGCGGGTCCTCGCCCGCCAGGCGCTTCACCGCCCGGGCCCAGGCCTTGCCCTCCCACTCGTGCCGCAGGGTGATCGCCTCGATCAGCAGCTCGTCCTTGCCGGCGAAGTGCTTGTAGAAGGTGGTCTTGGTCACGCCCGCCGCGGCGATGATCTGGTCGAGCCCCACCGCGTTGAACCCGCGGGTGTAGCAGAGGTCGATGGCGTGGTTGAGCAGCCGGTCGCGCGCGTTCTTGGGCTGGGCCCGCACGCCCAGAAGCTCCACCGCCGACTTGGTTCGTGGCGTCTTGGTCACGCCGAAATCCTCAACCGGGGTGTACCTCAAGTCAACCCCGGGTGTACTTGAAGTGCTCTATCCGCGCCGGTGTTCGTGGCGTTTAATCCATCGTGTCGCCGGAACGGTTCCGGCAGGATGAAAATCGAAAGGAACGAGGCCATGACGACTCAAGCGGCTACGCAAGCGACGATGGAAGCCAAGACGCAGACCACCCACCTCAACGGCATCAACCTGCCCGCCCTCCGCGGGGCGATGGAGGCCATCAAGGCCGACCCGAAGAACGGCGTGACGAACTGGACGGTGCGCAGCCAGTGGAAGGGCGGGACGCGCAGCGACCACGCGGTGGACGGGTTCGGCATGGGCGGGCAGCACGTGCCGCGGTCCTTCGTGATGAAGGCCGACGAGCCGCGCGAGCTGATCGGGACCGACGCCTACCCCAACCCGCAGGAGTACCTGCTCGCGGGGCTCAACGCCTGCATGCTGGTGGGCTACGCCGCCGCCGCGACGGCCATGGGCGTCAAGCTCACCCGGCTCGAGATCGAGACCACGGGCGACATCGACCTCCGCGGCTTCCTCGGGCTCGACCCCGCGGTGCCCGCTGGGTACGACCGGCTCAAGCAGGTGGTCCACATCGCCGGCGACGGCACGCCCGCGCAGTTCGCCAAGATGCATGAGATGGTCCACCGCACCAGCCCGAACTACTTCAACATCACCCGGGCGATCAAGGTGGAGAGCGAGCTGGAGGTCGGGTGACGCCATGACGGCGCCAAGACGCTGAAGACGGCGAAGCAACGCCACTGAAGTGCGTTAAGACGGCCCCATCCCGCACGAGCGGGGTGGGGCCTATTCATTTCCCCCACCTTCCCCCGTTTGTGCCGACGGCAACGCCCACGCCCATCCGCGCCGGTGGCGACATTATTAGCGCCTGGGCCTGCCCGCACCCTCAAGTGACGCCCAACCGTCGCCGATATCAACCCAAGCAGGCTCTTTAGGAGGGATTTGCGATGACACAAGTGGTTACTCCCGCCAACGCGAACGGCAAGCCCGCGGTCTCCCCCGAGGCCGCCCAGGAAGCGCTCATCCAGAGCGCGATCCTCGAGATCAGCCACATCGCGACCCTCCCGGAGATCACCCTCAAGATCATTCGCCTGGTCGAGGACCCGGACTCCACCGCCCAGGACCTCAACAAGATCATCAGCAACGACCCCGCCCTGGGCGCCCGCGTGCTCAAGGTGGTCAACAGCGCGTTCTACGGCCTGCCCGGGCAGATCGGCTCGATCAACCGCGCCATCGTCCTCCTGGGCCTCAACGCCGTGAAGAACATCGCCATCGCCGCGAGCTTGACCAAGCTCTTCCGCGGCGGGCAGGTCTGCCCGACCTTCAACGCCAAGGATCTCTGGACCCACTCCATCGCCGTCGGCACGGGCACCCGCCTGCTGGCCAAGAAGGTCAACCTGGGCCTGCCCGACGAGGCCTTCCTCGCGGGGCTGATCCACGACCTGGGCATCATGGTCGAGATGCAGGCCCGCCGGGCCAAGTTCACCGAGACGATGGAGAAGCTCGACGCCGGGCAGGGCTCCGTGACGCTGCGCCAGGCCGAGCTGGCCGTGATCGGCGCGACGCACGAGCAGTTCGGCGCCGCGCTCTGCAAGGCCTGGAAGTTCCCGCTGAGCTTCGCCTACGTCACGGGCTTCCACCACCGCCCGCTCGAGCTGGCCGAGTCGAACCGCACGCTCACCGCGCTGGTGCACATCGCAGACATCCTGGCGTCGAACCTGCAACTGGGCTACTCGCGCACGGTGGAGTCGCAGACCGTCTCCGACGAACTCCTGGCCTCGCTGAACCTCACGCCCGCGATGCTGGATGAGGTGAAGGTCGCCCTGCCGCCCGCGATGGCGGAGGCGACGACGCTGCTCTCCGACGGCATCTGAGCCCGCGCCCGCGCGAATGACGCGGGCCCGCTGGCCTCCACGGCTCTTTTCCCTCCGGGCGGCGATTCTCCAGAGTCGTCGCCTTTTTCATTTTCCTTGGCCTCGCTTCGCCCGCGCCGCGGCTCCGCTCGGGACGATCGCTTTCGCGCGCCCGTCTTTGCCCGCGCCCCACCTCCCTGCTATTTTGCTGTGCTCCCCAGCACCCCTCCGCGAGGATTCGTCCCCATGGCCACCGCCCCCCCCGGAACCGCCCAACCCAAATCGCCCAAGAAGATCGTCCTCGCCTACTCCGGCGGGCTCGACACCTCGGTCATCCTCCCCTGGCTCAAGAAGCGCTACCCGGGCGTGAAGCTCGTCGCCTTCGCGGCCGAGCTGGGCCAGGGCGACGAGCTCAAGAACATCGAGAAAAAGGCCTACGCCAGCGGGGCCGACGAAGTCGTCGTCAAGGACCTCCGCGACGAGTTCGCCCGCGACTACTGCTTCCCGATGCTCCGCGCCCACGCCACCTACGAGGGCGACTACCTCCTGGGCACCAGCATCGCCCGCCCGCTGATCGCCAAGCACCAGGTGCTCGTCGCCCACCAGACCAAGGCCGACGCCGTCGGCCACGGCGCGACGGGCAAGGGGAACGACCAAGTCCGCTTCGAGCTGACCTACATGGCCCTCGACCCCAAGCTGCAGATCATCGCCCCGTGGAAGGACCCCGTCTTCCTCGCCGACGGGCTCAACGACCGCGAGACCGCGATCGAGTACGCCCACGCGCACAAGATCCCCATCGTCGCCTCGAAGAAGAAGATCTACTCGCAGGACCGCAACCTCTGGCACATCTCCCACGAGGGCGGCGAGATCGAGGATCCCGCGGCCGAGCCGCTCGAGCACTCGCTCACCATGACCGTCCCCCTGAGCAAGGCCCCCGCCAAGCCGCAGTACGTCGAGGTCGGCTTCGCCAAGGGCGTTCCCGTCTCGGTCGACGGGAAGAAGCTCTCGGGCGCGGACCTGATCGCCCTGCTCAACACCATCGGCGGGAAGCACGCCGTGGGGCAGACCGTGCTGGTCGAGAACCGCTTGGTGGGCATGAAGAGCCGCGGGCTCTACGAGACGCCGGGCGGGACGATCCTCTACGAAGCGCACAAGGCCCTCGAGCAGCTCTGCCTCGAGCGCGACCTCTTCCACTACAAGCAGCAGGTCGCCCTGCGCTACGCCGAGCTGGTCTATTACGGGCAGTGGTTCCACCCGCTCCGCGAGGCGCTGCAGGTCTTCGTCGACGAGGCGAACAAGGTCGTCACCGGCACGGTGCGCGTGAAGCTCTTCAAGGGGCGGGCCCTGGCGGTCGGCGCGAACTCGCCAAACAGCCTCTACGACACGAAGCTCGCGAGCTTCGCGATGAGCGGGTACGACGTGACCGCGGCCCGCGGGTTCATCGACCTCTTCGGGCTGCCCATGAAGGTGCGGGGGATGAAGCAGAAGGTCAAGGGCTGAGCGCTCCAGGTTGAGCAGAGGGCGGGCATCGCCATGCGGATCGCCTTCATCGGCGGGAACGGGCACCACAAACTCGCGGGCGCGCTGCGCGACGAGGCGGCCTTGCCGGGGCCGCACGAGGTCGCCGTCGCGGGCGACGGGTGCAACGACGAGGCCGCCCGCCGGCTGCACGCGGGGATGACGCGCGACGCCGCCGGGGCGAAGTGGTTCGACGACGCCCGCGCGATGTTCGACGCGTTCAAGCCCGAGGCGGTGAGCGTCGGCGCGGTCTACGCGAAGAACGGCGACTGGGTTGCCGCGGCGCTGGAGCGCGACCTGCCGGTCATCAGCGACAAGCCGATCGCCGCGACGGCCGAGCAGTTGCAGCGGCTTGAACGCCTCTCCCGCGCGAACCCCAAGCGGGTGATCGTCACCGAGTTCGAGTACCGCTCGCAGGCCGCGTTCCGCGCCGCGCGCGACGCCGTCGCCGACGGCCGGCTGGGGCAGCTCGTCCTCGCCACGGCCCAGAAGAGCTACCGCTTCAGCGCCGACGGCAACGCCGGCCCCGGGGCCCGCCCCGCGTGGTACGCCGACCGCTCGCTCTATGGCGGGACGATCCTCTGGGTCGCCAGCCACGCCATCGACGCCGTGCGTTTCACCACCGGCCTGCGCGTCCGCGCCGTCGCCGGCGCGCAGGGCAACCTCGGCAAGCCCGCCTTCGGCTCGATGGAGGACCATACCATCTCGCTGCTCCAGCTCGAGGGCGGTGTGCATGCGGTGGTCCACGCCGACTACTGCCGGCCCGCCAAGGCGGCGACCCACGGCGACGACCGCCTCCGCCTCGCGGGCAGCAAGGGGCTGCTGGAGATCCGCGACGGGCGCTGCAAGCTCACCACGCACGACGCGCCCGAGGCCGACATCACCGACCAAGCCTCGCCGCTGCCGGGCCACCGCGAGATGCTCGCGGGGCTGCTGGGGCAGGACGATTCGCTCTACGGCACGGCCGCGTCGTTGGAGATGGCCCGCGTGCTGCTCGCCGCCCGCGCCGCGGCGGATTCGCCCAACTGGATGCCCGTAGTCGAGTGACATCCCGTTTGCGGACGCGCCGCTGGCGTCGCTCGCGCGTGGGTTCAATGAACCTCACGTCATCTTCTCCGCCGCTTCACAAGGTCCGAAAGACACGTCTGTATCGCCCGTGAGGCGCGAATCCGCGCTTGTTATCGGTTTGCGAGGCTGTCGCCCTCAGGGGGCCGGTTCGGCGCGTCGATCACCTTCGTGGCCCGCGCATGGGCCTTGGTGCGCCCCCGCGTCAACGCGAACGACAAACCCCCGAAACCCCGGAACGCCATCCATGGACATCGCCTTCTTCGTCAAGCAGCCGCGCGTGCTCGATCAGATGGACGAGGGTTGGGACGAGCTGATGTCGGCCGCGCACGCGGGCAAGGCCCCGCCCACCTCGGCCTCCATGGCCGCGGCGGCGAAACCGACCGCGACGACGCCCGAGGCGGCCCAGCCCGAAGCCACGGGCAACGACGCCAACGGCGAGGCCCAGTCGGGCGACACCGGCGACGACACCGTCTTCGGCATCACGCTGCTGCTGGAAGAAGATGAGGAATGATCGCCGCGTGCGCCCTTCCGCGGGGCACGCGAGCTGACAGCACGCGAGTCATCAGTTGAGAGACGGGTCGGGCGGGACCAAGCTCGGGCGCAGCGAACGCACGCCCATCGGCGCCCACCGGCAGATCGACGACATCGCCTCCCAGAAATCCTTGCCCGGGTCGGCCGACGCGAAGACCGTCTCCGCCGTCGCGGGGTGCGTCAGCCACGAGTCGGATTCGAACTCGGCCTCGAGCTGCCCCGGCGCCCAGCCCGCGTAGCCCACCACGTATTTCGCCGGCCCCTGCGGGTGGCCCACCAGCCACGCGACCTTCTCCTTTTCCGCCGAAAAGTGGACGTCTTGGATCACCTCCACCTGCGACGCCTCCTCCTGCGCGTGGAGCACCATCAGCGGCCCGCCGCAGGGCCCGCCGCGGTAGATCAGCCCCTGGGCCTCGCAAGGCCCGAGGTCCAGCGGCTCCCATCCCTCCTTGAGCGACTGTGTCGTCGCCTGGTTCAGCACCAAGGCCAGAGCCCCGTCGGCGTCGTGCTGGATGATCAGCGAGACCGTCTTGGCGAAGTTCGGGTCCGCCAGCTCGGGCGAGGCGATCAGCAGTTGTCCCTTGAGCGAATTCATCGAGCCTCCGTGTCGGCCGCAACCGCCGACCCAGCCATTGTCCCCTTCGACGCACCGGCGTCCAAGCGAGAAGCGCCGGGCGAGGCCGCGGCCGCTTGCCTCGCGCTCCACGGCCCTCTTTAATGATTGCGGATGGAACCCCACGCCGCACGGAAGTTGGCCGTCGAACTCCTCGCCCAATACGGGCTGGCGGATTGGACGTTCACCTTCGACCACGCCCGCCGCCGTTTCGGCTCCTGCCAACCCTCCCGCAAGGTCATCACGCTCTCCAAGTGGCTCACCTTCCTCAACGGGCCCGAGCAGGTCAGCGAGACGATCCTCCACGAGATCGCCCACGCCCTCACGCCCGGCGACGGGCACGGGAAGCGCTGGCGGGCCGCCTGCCTGCGCGTCGGCGCCAAGCCCGAGCGCTGCTACGACGAGAAGTCGGTCAACGCCCCGCCCGCCCGCCCCGCGCCGTTCCTCATCGGGTGCAAGGTCTGCGACTGGTGGGCCGACCGCCACCGCGTCACCCGCCGCCGACTGCTCTGCCGTCACTGCCGCGCGGAGGTCGTATTGAAGGAGAAGCTCACGGGGCTCCTCTACACCACCGCGGGCAGGCCGCTGGCGAAGGGCTGAGCCGGGCGAGGGGGTGGTCTTTCCGCGATCGCCAGGCGCATCGGGGAAACCCACAAAGTTACCGGACATGGCGTGATTCTTCGGGTCCGCCGCCCGCGATGGCCGATAAATCCATGGCGCGGAAGGCCCGTCCTGGGAATGCGCGGCCGCCAAAGGGGCGGCCGGCTGGGGCGGTTGGACGGGCCGCGGGCGCAACCTGGATCGCACCATGGCGGAAAAATACATCGTCGTCTGCGGCGCGGGCGGATTCATCGGCGGCCACCTGGTTTCGGACCTGCTTCGGCAGAACCGCGGGCCGGTGCGGGCCGTCGACGTCAAGCCCATGGGCGAGTGGTTCCAGCGCTTCAACGGGGCGGAGAACATCTGCCTCGACCTGGGCCGGCGCGAGGACTGCGTCGAGGCCGTGCGCGGCGCGGGCGAGGTCTACAACCTCGCGGCCGACATGGGCGGCATGGGCTTCATCGAGAACAACAAGGCCCTGTGCATGCTCTCGGTGCTGATCAACACGCACCTGCTGCTCGCCTCGCGGAACGCGGGGGTCGAGCGCTACTTCTACGCCTCCTCGGCCTGCGTCTACAACGCCGAGAAGCAGCGCGACGCCAACGTCACCCCCCTGCGCGAGGCCGACGCCTACCCCGCCATGCCCGAGGACGGCTACGGCTGGGAGAAGCTCTTCTCCGAGCGCATGTGCCGCCACTTCCGCGAGGACTTCGGCTTCGCCACGCGGATCGCGCGGTTCCACAACGTCTACGGCCCCTTCGGCACCTGGGAGGGCGGGCGCGAGAAGGCGCCGGCCGCGATCTGCCGCAAGGTGATCCACTCCGTCTTCACCAACAACCGGCGGATCGAGATCTGGGGCGACGGCAACCAGACGCGCTCGTTCATGTACGTCGACGACTGCCTCGAAGGCATCGCCCGCATCACCGCCAGCGACATCGTCGAGCCGTTGAACCTCGGCTCGAGCGAACTGGTGAGCATCAACCAGTTGGTCGACATCGTCGAGGAGATCGCGGGCATCCGGCTGGAGCGCCATTACGACCTCTCGGCCCCCAAGGGCGTCGCGGGGCGGAACTCCGACAACACGCTGATCCAGCAGCACCTGGGTTGGGAGCCCTCGACCCGCCTGCGCGACGGGCTGGAGCGCACCTACGCCTGGATCTACGACCGCTACCGGGCCAAGTACGGCACCCGCACCGCTTCGGGCCTGAAGTCCGCCGGCTGAGCTCCGCACCCCGAATTCCGTGCCCTGATGCAGTTGTCGATGCCTCGCGCCCTGCCCGGCCGCGCGATCTCTGCGCATTCCCGGCAACCCCTCCAAGCCTTCTCACTTCCCAAAACTTGCGAACCGCGACCGAAAGGCCGCGGTTTTTTGATTGCGCCATGCTGACGGACCCTGTTCACCCAAGGATCGAACGTGCGGCACATGGTTTGCAATTCTCCCCCGACATTTGGAATGAAACGCATTCCGGCAGATGATGGGCCTACCATCCATCGAGTCACCGCCGAATTCCAATTTGTTGCAGGAGTCCGGCCGGCGACACCGGTCGGGGAGTGAATGACCCGCATTTTGTATGTGACGGACAATCCCCCCTGGCCGACGGATTACGGCGGGGCCCAGCGGAGCACGAATATCCAGCGCGCGTTGCGCGCCTGCGGCGACGTCGAGATGCTCCTGCTCGTCCCGCCCGATCGCATCACGCCCGAGGTGGAGGATGTCCTCCGCCGCGATTGGGACCTGGCCGCCAAGATCGCCCCGATCAGGCGGTCGATGCACTGGCCTTGGCGGGCGATCCGTCCGCTCCACCCGCGGGTCGTCGCCACGTTGGCCCATCACCTTGGCCACCAAGGCCTCTACTACCAGCCCGATCCCAACGTCTCCTCCTGGGTCCGCCGCCGGGCGCTGGAGAAGCCGTACGACCTGATCGTCGGGCGTTTCCTGCGCATCACCGCGCAGGCGGGCTCGTTCGACATCGCGCCGGTGATCCTCGACGCGGACGACCTCGACACGGTGGTCTACCGTTCCCGCCGCGCCGCCGGGGCCCGCGGGCCGATCCATGATTGGGCCTTGGGGCGACAGCTCACGCAGATCGAGGCGATCGAGGCCCGGCTGCTCCGCCAGTGCGCCCACGTCTTCGTCGCCAGCGACCGCGACCGCGAGTTGATCGGGCACAACCGCGTCAGCACGCTTCCCAACATCCCGTTCCCCCCCGAGTTGGCCGACGCCCCGGTCGCGCCCGACTCCGCCGCGTCGAACGTCGTCACCTACGTCGCCTCGATGGGCCACCGCCCCAACATCCGCGGGCTGGAGTGGTTCCTCGACCTGGTCTGGCCCGAGATCCGCCGGCTCAGGCCCGCGACGGTCTTCCGCACCGTCGGGGGCGGGATGAGCCCCGACCTGCTCCAGCGCTGCAAGGCGACGCCCGGCCTCGAGCCCGTCGGACGGGTCGACAGCGTCGGCGCCGCCTACGCCGCCTCGGCCCTGACGGTCTCCCCGGTCAACGACGGCGCTGGAACGAAGATCAAGGTGATCGAGTCGCTCCTGCACGGGCGCGCCTGCGTCTCCACTTCGCACTCCTGGCGCGGGTACGAGGCGACGCTCCCCAAGGGCGAGGCGATCGCGATCGCGGACGACCCCAAGGAGTTCGCCCGCGAGGTCGTCCGCCTGCTGAACGATTTCCCCGCCCGCCAGGCGATGGCCCGCCGCGGTTACGAGCAGGTCAAACTTCATTACACTTTCCCCCGTGTCGAGCGCACGGTGCGCGAGGCAGTCGAAAGCGTGCTCAGCGCGCGCAGGGCGAGGATGTCCGCCAGCGGCGGGGCGAAGCAGCCCGAGCCGGTAGCGTGACGGGCCTGGCCCGCGGCGGATGAGTTCGCCGCGCCCCCACCCTTGCTTGAAGGGTCCGGCCGCGGCGGGAAACGGGCGGCAATGAAGATCGGCTGGCTGATGCCCGGGGGATACGCGGTCGTCCCGCGCGGCGACGGGCGCAAGGTCCAGGCCCTGCACCAAGTGGCGGCGCTCGAGGCCCTCGGGCACGAAGTCGTGCGCCTGAGCCCCTGGAACGAGTTCCCCGACGGACTCGACGTGCTGCACATCTTCGAGGGCGCGTTCGGCAACATCGTCGGCGCCTACCGCCGGCCGCCGAAGGTCGGCGTGGTCTCCCTCGTCCCCGCGCTCGACTCCAACACGCCCTACTGGCTCTACCGCGCCGCCGCGGTCGCCGGCTCGCTCACCGGCAACCTGCTGACCAACCAGGGCGTGCACCGCATGCAGTCGCGGCGGAGCGACCTGGTGATCGCCCGGTCGGAGAGCGAGAAGCAGCGGCTCATCCACGGCCTGGGCATCGACCCGGCGAAGACCGGCATCGAGATCGTGCTCAACGGCATGACCCCCCCGACGCCGCTCGACGCCGCGCAGGCCCGCCAGCGCCTGGGCTTCGCCGAGGACTACGTGCTGCACGTGAGCGTCTACACCGACGCGCGCAAGAACCTCCTGCGGCTCATCGAGGCGATCAACCAGACGCCTTACCCGCTGGTGATCGCGGGGCGGGCGGTGCCCGGGAAGGAACTGGAGAGGATCAAGGCCTTGGCGGCGAAGAACCCGCGCGTCCGGCTCATGGGCTTCGTCGAGTACACGACGCTGCAGGACCTCTACGCCGCGTGCAAGGTCTTTGCCCTGCCTTCGCACAACGAGGGCACCGGGCTGGTGGCGCTCGAGGCCGCGGCGCAAGGGGCGTCGGTGGTGATCACGAAGATGGGCGGCCCGCCCGATTATTTCGGCCCTTGGACGCAGTATGTGGATCCTTACAGCGTCCCGTCGATCCGCGAGGCGTTGAAGAAGGCGTGGGACCAGCCGCGCACGGGAGAGTTGCAGAAGCACGTCCTGGCCAACCTCACGTGGGAGCAGTCGGCTCGTTCGCTGGCCGCGGCTTTCCAGAAGCATCTTGACCGCAAGGCCGCGAAGGGCTGAGCGACGCGCCGGTGTGGTGCAAGCCTTTTCCCGCCAAAGCCCGAAAAATTTGTCCAACCTCATCCAGGCCCGAACAGCGCCTCTCGGCGGCGGCGCGATAATTTCGCCCTCCGCACACTCCTATCCCATGGGTTCAGGTGGCCGTCTGCGCCGGCCGGCACGGGTTGCGCCGCCGGCTCCGGTTGCGCCGATTCGGCAGACCCGGGCATCGGGGGAAACCGAGAGATTGTCGTCGGCGGATTGGGAATTCGCCGGTCCGTATCGTTGGCTATGACGTGCCTGTGGACAGGCAAACCAGGGACGACCAGGGACTTTGTGTCGGCAGGAGGAAACCATGGCGATTCAGAATCATCGAAGTCGAACGATGGGGCGCTGGAAGGCCGGGTGGGTCGCCGCAGGCCTCGTGGCGCTGGCGCTCGTGGGGCAACCCGCGGCGTTGGCCCAGTCCAACCCGCCGCTGCGCTCCGGCCCCGCCTTCGTGAAGAGCCAAAGCAACTACGCTCCGGTCGCCCCCACGACGCAGCCCACCCCGCGCATCGCCGCCAACGCCGCCGTCGTCATCGCCGCCCCGCCCATCGCCCCCTCGCGGGCGATGGTCATCGGCGCTCCCCCCGTCGCGCCGCCGTCGTCCATGAACGTCGTCGCCCCGCCGCCCACCACGACCCCGACCGTCCTCCCCTCCGGCGGCCCCACGCCCGAGGCCTCGACCGATTCGGTGAATTTCACCGTCACCGGGGCCGGGCTCGCCGCGGTCGAGCTCAACGGCCTCTCGGTCGCCACCGGCGGGTGGACGTTCTGGGACTCCAACGAATACTTCGCGCCCGACTCCGGCGCGGTCACGCTCGGGGCCGTCCAGCAGGTCTCGTCCCAGCAGACCAGCCCGACCACCTGGCGCGTCGTCCACAAGTTCAAGGAAGTGCAGGTCGTCTACGACTACGTCGCCAACGGCGAGGACATCACCGTCACCGCGAACGTCGCCAACCAGAGCCTCGACGGCAAGCCGATGAAGCACATGGCCTTCAAGGGCCTGACCCTGAAGTTCCCCAGCGTCCCGGTCGACAAGCGCGTCGACCGGCATTTCTGGTCCTATTTCCGCACGCGCGGGTGGGACATCGCCCATCCCTCGTACTACAACCCGCTGGGCGCTTGGATGCTCCGCGCCGGGCCCGTGAACTTCTCGTTCGCCCCGCTGGGCATCCCCTTCACGCCCAAGGTGCTGGTCTCGAACTATGACGCGACCGACTTCACCAAGTGGAGCCTGATCTACCTGATCGACCAGGACATCCCCGCGGGCGAGAGCCGGACGGTGAAGATGACCATGCGCTTCAGCAGCAACGGCGCGTGGGCCCACATGCTCGAGCCGTACAAGAACGACTACCAGCAGACCTTCACGCAGACGCACTACCAAGGCGACGCCCGCCCGCTGGGCATGACCGCCTGCTCGGCGATGTCGCGCATCACGCCCGACAACCCGCACGGCTTCGCCGGCCCGGGCACGCGCTTCGACCTTGACCAGGGCGTGACCAAGGGCGTCGGGGCCTACCTCAACAACTACACGCCCTGGCTCCAGGCCGCGGGCGCGCAGGGCGTGATCTTCTGGGACATGCAGGGCTTCAACCCCCGCGGGGCGATGTACCGCCCGGACTTCGACGTCTTCCCCCCCGAGGTGGCCGCCAACGTGCCCAAGCTCATCGCCGGCATGAATGCCAAGGGCCTGCGCGTGGGCATGCTCGCCCGCCCGGGCGAGATCGTCGTGCCCGCCTCGCCCACCACCGACACCACCCAGCGCATCTCCTCGAAGGACTCCGCGCAGATGGCGGCCATGTGGAACCGCTTCAACACCGTCATCGGCTGGGGCGTCACCGACTTCTACCTCGACACCTTCGGCAACATGCCCGACGACGTGAACATCATGCGCCAGATCCGCGCCAAGCTGAACGCCACCGGGCAGAACATCCAGACCTTCGCCGAGTTCGGCGTCGACGTGATGCTCCCCTACACCGGCTTCTACACCGAGTGCTCCTGGGACACCGGCGCCCAGCAGTTCGTCTTCGGCCCCTACATCGGGCTCGAGGACATGCGCATCTTCCGCTGGCTCATGCCCAACATGATCACCATGGCCCAGGTCCGCGCGTCGGACCGCCCCGCGGCCGACGTCTACCGCTTCTGCCTCCAGGAGAAGGTCCTTCCCCTGGTGCCCTACTGGGACGCCAAGGCCAAGAACGAGCTGCTCAAGAGCATCACCGCCGAGTTCGTCGACCCGACGACCAACTGGTGGAAGGACCTGACGCCCAACACGCCCCAGGTCGCGGAAGTGGCTCCGCTGTTCGACTGAGCGGCGAGGATCGAGTCCGCCTGACCCACGCGAAATCACTCCGGGCCCACGAGGCCCGGCCCAGCACCATGCGACCCCGGCCCGGACAGACGCCCTGTCCGGGCCGGTGGCGCTTTTGGGGGCTTGAGGCGATCTTCGGTCGAGCATGGTCCGTCCGATTCATTTCGTCCTTCGCATGGCCATGGTGCTAAACTTGCCGGTCGACCGAAGCGCATGCGTTCGCGCCCCGTCGCCCGAGGAAGCCGCCATGACCCATCGCCCCCGCCGCGTTCGCCGGACGCTCGGCCTCTCGGTGCTTGTCTGCTCGTTCGCATTGCTGGCGACGCTTGCCGCGCTGCCGGGCTGCGTTTCCATGGTCTTTTCCAGGCCGGAGGTGGTTCCGTGGCCCGATCCCGCGGGGTCGACGCCTTCGCCGGTCACGGCGCGGCAGCCCACCGCGCCTGAAGCAGCGCGCCCCAATCCGGCTCCGATCGTCGTCACCATGCCCGCCGCTTCGCCCGACAAATCCGCCCCGGTCCCGACGAACGCCTCCGCCAGCATCATCCCCGCCGCTGCATCCGTCTCGCGGGCCTCCGTCGTTTCGGCCGTGCGTTACGAGGTGACCGCCGCGGGCATCGCCTCGGTCCAACTCAACGGCCAGGCCGTCGCCGACGGCGGGTGGAGCCTCGTCGACGCGGCGGAGTATTTCCCCGCCGACGCCCAGGCCGTCGCCGTCGGGCCGGTGCTGCGCTCGACCGTCGAGGCGCTGGGCAACGACACCTGGCGCGTCGTGCACGAGCACCGCGACGTGAAGGCCGTGTACGACTACGTCGCCCGCGGCGAGGACATGACCGTGCGCGTCGAGGTGACCAACCATAGCGCGAACGGGAAGGCGCTGAAGCACATGACCTTCTCGGGGCTGACGGTGCGGCTTCCTGAAAACCCGGCCGACACGCGCGTCAGCCGGCGCCACCCGTCCTACTTCCAGTCGCGCCAGTGGGACATCGCCCATCCGTCGTATTACAGCCCACTCGGCGCGTGGATGCTCCGCGGCGGCACGGTCAACCTCGCCTTCGTCCCGCTCGACGCGGCGATGGCCAGCAAGCTCCTCATGGGCAACTACGACACCACCGGTTCGAAGAGCTGGAGGCTGATCTACATGATCCGCCAGGGCATCGACGCGGGGCAGGCGGGGGTTGTGCGCATGACGCTCCGCCTGAGCGCCAACGGCGAATGGTCGCACCTGCTCGAGCCCTACAAGGCCGAGTTCGACAAGACGTTTCCGCAGGCGTTCTACACGGGCGACGCCCGGCCGGTGGGGATGTGCGCCGCCAGCGCCGACAAGCGGATCACGCCCGCGAACCCGCTGGGCTTCGCCGCGGACATGACGCGCTTCGACCTCGACTCGGGCGTGAGGCAGTTCCTCACGGGCGTGGGCGACCCGCTGCAGATGGCGGGGGCCCAGGGCTGCATTTTCTGGGACATGCAGGGCTTCAACACCCGCGGGGCGATGTACCGCCCGGACTTCGACGTCTTCCCCGCGTCGGTGAAGGCCAACGTGCCGGCCCTGATCGCGGGCATGAAGTCGCGCGGGCTCAAGGTCGGGATGCTCGGGCGCCCGGGCGACGTGGTCGTGCCCGCCTCGGCGACGCAGGACACCACCCGGCGCGTCAGCTCGACCGACGCCGCGGCGATGGAGGCGATGTGGAGCCGCTTCAACACGGTGATCGACATGGGCGTCACCGACTTCTACCTCGACACCTTCGGCAACATGCCCGACGACGTGAGGATCATGGCCCTGCTCCGCCAGAAGATGCGCGAGAAGGGCGTGAACTGCCTCACCTACGCCGAGTTCGGCGTCGACGTGATGCTGCCCTACTCGGGCTTCTACACCGAGGTCCGATATGACGAACAGAAGCGCATGCTCGACTTCGGCCCCTACACGAACCTCGAGGACGTGCGGATCATGCGCTGGCTGATGCCCGGCATGGTCGCGATCGCCCAGGTGCGGGCCAGCCAGCCCCCGGAGGCGGTCTGGCAGTTCTGCATGCGCGAGAAGATTCTGCCGATGGTTTCGTGGTGGGACATCAAGGCCAAATCGGGCCTGATGCGGTCGATGACCGATCGTTATGTGGACCCTGCCACCAACTGGTGGCGATGACGCGGCGTGCGGGCCGACCTGCTTCGCGAAGGACTCGGCCGGGCGCATGACCACCCATCCAAGCCAATCCAATCCAGGCCAATCGAAGCCAACCCCGCCCAAGCCGTCGCCGACGGCCTTCCTCGACGGGCTCCGCGGGCTCGCGGCCTTCTACGTCCTGCTCCACCACGCGCGCTACCTCCTCCACGAGGGCTCGCCCTACGGCTTTCAGCTCCACCCCGAGCGTTATTCGGCCTTCTCCAAGGCGGTCTTCTATGCCCTCTCGGCCTTCCGCTACGGGCACGAGGGCGTGCTCTTCTTCTTCGTCCTCTCGGGCTTCGTGATCCACCTGCGCTACGCCCGCGAATTCGCGGCCGACCCGGCCAGGGCGAAGTTCGGCTACGTGGGCTACGTCTACCGCCGGGCCAAACGGCTTTACCCGCCGATGCTGCTGGCGCTCCTGCTGACCTTCGCGCTCGATTCCGCGGGCGCGGCCAAGGGCTACGCGATCTACTCCGCCCAGACGCCTTACCTCAACATCAACGCGACGCTCGCCCCGCCCGACGCCGTGGTCCCCGGCCCCGACCTGCGGGCGACCACGCTGCTGGGCAACCTCGCCTTCACGATGGGCGTCTACGTGCGGACCTACGGCTCCGACGGCCCGCTCTGGTCGCTGATGTACGAGTGGTGGTTCTACATGTTCTTCCCGCTCTTCTGGTGGGTCACGCGACGGTCGATCCCCGCGGCGACGGCGCTGATGGCGGCCTTGGTGCTGGGCAGCGCGCATCCGGAATATTGGCCGCTGAAGCTGCCCCAACAGGTGATGACGATGATGGGCATCTGGTGGATGGGCGTGCTGCTCGCGGAGGTCTACGCCGGGCGCATCCAAGCAGGCCGCATCCGCGTGCCGATGGCGGCGCTGGCGCCGTTGGTCCTGTTGCTCCCGGCCAGCGTGGCGTGGGTGTTGCCCGACACCTGCTGGGCCCTGGGCTTCGTGGGGTTGATCGCCTCAGGCTTCGCGTGGCAGCAGCGAGACGGGTCGCTGTGGGTCCTCCACGTGCTCAAGCCGCTGGGCGACATGTCGTACACGCTCTACGTCTGCCACATGCCGATCCTGGTCTTCCTCGCGGGCTGGCTGATGAGCCGGTCGCCGACGGGGCATCTGCCCGAGCACTTCGGCTACCTGCTGCCATGCGTGGGGGGGATTTTGCTCTTCGCGTGGCTGGCGCACTTCGTGGTGGAGTGGCCGTTCACGCGCCCGACCAAGAAGAAGGTTTCAGCGCCGCAGACAGCTCCGAACTGAACCCGCGCCGCAAAGCCCAGGCACCGCGTGCCTGGGTTTCGAGAACGCTCAAACCTTGCGCGTGCGGGCGATCTCCTCCAGCGCCGCGCCGATCCGGTCGAGCGTGAAGCAACCCGCCTTCTTCAAGGCGTTCTGCGACATCTCGCGGATGCGCGGGCGGTCGGCCTCGAGCTTGGCGAACGCCGCGGCGAGGGCTTCGCCGTCGCCCGCGGGGACGATCAGCCCGTCCACGCCGTCCTCCACGACCTCGCCGCAGTTCCCCGTGGTGACCACCGGCAACCCGTGGCCCATCGCCTCGAGCTGCGTGATGGCGAAGCCGTCCGAGAGCGTGGGGAGGACAAAGACGTCGGCCTGGCGGTAGGCGGCGGCGACCTGGTCGCCGAAGGCCCGCCCGGCGAAGATCTCGAAGCGGATATTGGCGTCCTTGAGCCGGCGGGCGGCCTCGATGAGGTACTGGATGCCCTTGCGGATGACCACGGCGCCCAGCCAGAGCACGACCAACGGGCGGTCGCGGTCGGCGGCGCGCGAAGCCGGCGCGGGCTCGTTGCCGCCCCCGGAATCAGAACCGGCGCCGTGCGCCTCGAAGGCGATGGGGACGACGACGATCTTCTCCGCGGGGACGCCCTGCTTGAGCAGGGCCGACTTGGTCCAGAGCGAATTGACGTAGACCACGTGGGCCGCAGCCCATTCGTCGCGCATGCGTGCCCAGTATTCGTCCGACGCCCGGCCGGGGGTCGCTTCCCATCCCGGCCATTTCTCCCCTTCGGCGATGAGCAGGTCCTCCTCGACCTTCGCGGGGTCGATCTGGTCGACGATGGTGAGCACGCCTCGCTCGCGGAGCGGGCGGATGACTTCGAGGCTGCTGGTGTTGAAGCCGAAGAAGACGGTCTGCGCCGGGTCGAACTTGCGGGCGAGGATGTGCCTGGCGGTGGCGAGGGCGAAGCGCCGGCCGAGGTCGCGGTAGCGGAGCGAGGCGGAGGCGGGCGTGGCGTAGGGGTTTTTGAGCCGGTCGTAGACCGCGTCGTAGACGGAGTGGGCGGTGAAGCCGACGACCTTGCCGCGGGGCATCTCGGGGTGATGCCGGCTCGCCAAGGCGCGGAGCCCGCCGGGCGCGCGGGCGAGCAGCGGGCGCGAGGCGTCGACCCAGGCGTCGGTGTAGAAGCGGGAGAGCATGCCCCGGCGAAGCAGGGCGCGGGGGATGGCGTAGTGCTGACGCCGGCCGATCTGGCTGACGATCCAGTTCACCGGCGCACGTCCACGAGGCCGCCGGGGGACTCGTTCGACCCGCCGGTGACGAAGAACTGCTTGTAGGCGGCGCTGACCACGGCCAAGAGCATGGCGAAGAGGATCAGCCCGATGATGTTGTTGAAGTTGAGCGTGCGGAAACAGCGGAAGAGCCAGGCGGCGGCGCCGAGGCTCAGGATGATGGTCATCGGTCGTCCCTGGGCCTCCTGCAGCCCCTTCTCGACGACGCGGATGATCCAGCCCATGAGCAGCCCGCCTTGGATGACGCCCCAGATGCCGTAGTTCATGTAGAACTGCCCGACGACGCTGGCCGAGCAGGTGGTGCCCTCGACGCCGTCGCCGGTGCCGCCGGTGACCATGAGGTTGTACCAGGCGAAGGAGCGGTCGGGCGCGATGGGCTTGTCGTGCCAGAGGGCGCGGGGGATGGGCGTGATGAGGAGGCGGTAGGCCAGGTCGGGGATGGGCAGGATGAACTTGGCGCCCGGGAAGAGGTCGGAGAAGAAGTCGTGCTGCGAGGGGACGAGCTGCATCGCGGTGAGCCCCTCGCTGAACATCATGTTGCCCGCGACCTTGTTCTCCACGGCGTCGTTGACGGAGAAGTTGTTGAACCCGGTGTTGCGGTACTTGATCTGCATCTGGACGAGCAGGAGCAGGAGCAGGGCGACGATGCCGGTGTAGATGTAGGCCCGCTTGACGATGACCCGCATGGCGGCGGCGCGGGCCTGGTATTTCAGGAAGATCATCGCCATCACCGGCACGACCATCGCGACGACCAGCCCGCGGGTGCCCGTGCCGACGTTCATCGCCAGCCAGAAGAACCAGATCGCCCAGCAGACCAGCTTGCGGGCGAGGCTGGCCCGGAAGAAGAAGGCGTAGAACGCGGCGACCTGCACGCCGCCCATCGCCGCGTCGAAGAAGAGCGTGAAGTAGGCGCCCCAGTTGTAGTTGGCGTTGCCCGACCGGCCGACGATCCATTCGGTGCTGAAGTTGCGCCCGCCGGTCATCTGGTGGTAGATCGCCAGGTGCATGGGCTCGACGGCGAGGAACATGTAGGGGAAGAGGCCCAGGATGAAGCAGGCGATGATGATGATGAAGTAGAAGCCGTCGGACCCGGTCTCGGGGACGACCGAGAGCGGCTTGGTCGCCCAGCGGTGGACGGGCACGAGCAGCCCGATGGTCATGAGCATGACCCAGAGGCTGTAGTAGAACCCGGCCTTGGCAAGGGTGGCGGAGGTGAAGCCGTCGCCCTGGAGGGCGGGGTCGGTGCCGTACCAGTGGGTGAGGTAGTCGTGGCAGAACCAGACGAGCGTGCCGCCGAAGACGAGCATGCCGCCGATGCCGAACCGCTTGGGGAAGCAGAAGACTTCGAGGATGAAGTAGAAGATGCACAGGACGGTGAGGAGGAGCATGCCCGCATCGGTGATGGAGGTCTCGCCGTCGGCGGCCCAGGAGAGGCCGCAGATCGCCGCGGGGAGGGCGAAGGCCAAGGGCATCCAGCGCGACCGCGGGAGGTAGCCGAAGGCGTCGGCCGCGGCCACGGGGGGCTGGAGGCGGGCGGCGATGGGGGCGGTCACGGTCGTCATGAAGAGACATCATCCCTGCCCGCGGCGGATGGCGTTCCGCGGGCGACGAGCGATCGTAGGCGCGGATACGGGCGCGGAGCGAGCCTGACAATCAGATCGGCACCCCAGCCCGGCGGCTTGAGACTTCCCCCGTCCCGGCGCGCAAACCCAATGTTCACATCCCCCAAGCGATTGGGCGGGGCTAGGCCAAAAGGGTGGAAGGATGGCACCCGGGCGGGTACTATGCCAAGGCTGGGCTGATTCCGGACGCGCCGACAGGGCAGGGGAGCGACAGGTCCGGATCGGCGTGAGCTCAAGACCGTGTTGCGAGCCCAGTTCCCGGGGGACGCCGCGGAGTTCTCGCCCGCGAAGCATCGGCCCGACGTCCGAACGGTGGCCCGCCTCGATCCCCGATCAACCCCAAAGCGAGGGTTCGCCTTGACATCGCAACCGCAAGAGACCCCACGTCGGAGCGGCTCGGCGCGGCCCCCCCGGAATTCCCGGCGCCGCCCCAGCGGGCCCGTCCAAGGCATGGGCCGGTGGTTCGCGGCCGCCGCGGTCGGCCTCTTCCTCGCCGCCGCCACGCCGCCCCTCCCCGCCCAGGACGCCGCCCCGGCGGGCGACAACCCGGCCGCGACCCGGCCCGCGGGCCGTCCGATCGAGCGCACCACCGGCGGCAAGGCCGTCGTCAAGGGCGCTCCATCCATCGAGCTCGATTGCCTCTCCCTCCTCGAGCAGCCCGACGTCTTCGAGGCGCCGATCAACTCCGACGCGTTCTGGACCATCTCCGCCGGCCCCAACCGCAAGCTGATCCAGATTCCCTTGGTCGTCAAGCCCAGCAAGGACCCCTACGACCTCGACGGCAGCTTCCTGCGCATCAAGGGCGGGCGGATCCTGGGTTACCGCTTCAGCGACCGCATGGAGATCCAAGCCTCGAACCAGAAGGCCCGGCAGGAGGCCGCGACCGCCGTCCCCCTCGACGACCCGCCGCGGGTGACGCGCCTGGTGACCATCCTGCCCAACGGCACGATGAAGTGGAAGCTGGAGAAGACCATGCTCACGGGCGTGGTCAAGCCCAGCGAGCGGTTGTACATCTTCAAGCTCAACCCGCCCGCGCTCCAGGCCAAGCGCCCTCCCGCGCTGGGCGCGCTCGTGAAGGCGCCCTTGGAGAGCGCCGCCAACTTCTACGACCGCAAGAAGGAGGCTGCCGAAACCAGCCGGCAGAAGACCGAGGAGTTCAACGAACTGCAGAAGAAGGTCAAAGCCGCTCCGGAGGAGTTCGCCGAGCCCATCTCACCGTTGGTCTGGGTCATGATCGACGTCGTGGTCAACCAGGAGGAGCTCGAGATCTCCGAGGGCCCCCCGCCCTTTCCTTGGAAGATCCGGTTCGACAGCCTCAAGGACCTGCGCCAAGGGATGAAGACCCTGACGCTCGACACCGGGCCGGACAACAAGCTCCGCCTCCCAGGCTATCTCGACAAGATCCTGCCCATGATGGTGGACCTCGCCGGGGACAAGAACCCCCTGACGCCGCGATTGGTCGCCAACGTCATGTCCCGCGCGGAGATGGTCCCCCGCGTCAACGTCGACAAGCGGCTCTATGCCTGCGCCGAAGCGGTCCTCAAGTCGGTCGATTCCGAGGCCCGCAACATCATCACCAAGGAGCTCTTCCACACCTTGCCCTCGCTCCAGACCGCGGCGCTGCTGAAGATCGCCGCACAGGACATGGCCCCGACCATGGTCGTCGAGGGCCTCAAGAGCGACCTCAAGCGCATCGCCGAAGACCCCGCCGCCATGGGCAACGTGGTCGCCTCCACCAACAAGACGCTCGCCGAGGCCTCCGGGCCTTCGCCCGCCGAGGTGCTCGCGCCGGTGCTCGAGACGACCAAGGCCCACCCCGAGCTCGTGGGCGTGCTGGTCAACGGCGTCCACTTCGAGAACATCCCCGACAGCGCCACCAACCCCAACAGCCGCCTCAACCAGGCGATCGCCTATGTCATCGAGCAGGCGCCCGAAAGCGCGCTCGCCGGCGGGTGGCTCGACCGCCAGCTCCTGGGCGCGGTCGACCAACGCCTCGTCCGCCGTTCGCTCGAGACGCTCAATCTCGCGGGCACCTCCGCCAACGCGTTCGGCGGGGTCGTCGACTCCGCGCTCGACGTCGTGCTGGGCCCCGCCAAGACCAAGGCCGACCAAGGCGTCCGCCCCGTGCCGAACCTCAAGGGCCCGGTGCCGATCTCGTCGTCGAACCACGCGATCTTCAACCTGCTCCGCGCCGGCGACCCGGCGTTGCGGACGATGGCTTGGCGGTCGCTCTCCCGCTTCGCCTTCGCCCCGCCGCCTGCCGCGCCCGCGGCCGCTCCCGCCGCTCCCCCCGCGGGAGGCGCTGCCGGGGCCGCTGCCGCGGTGGCCGCCGCCGCCGGAAGCGCGGTCGAGGCCGTCAGTTCGCTGGTGGAGCAGAACGACGTCTACCAGACCCTCGTCGAAGCCGCCCTCGCCCAGCAGAACACCCCGCCCCAGGTCGTCGACTTCCTCGTCCGCCAGCGCGAATACGCCCGCGTCGCCGACTCGCTGGTCGTCCTGGTCGTCAAGGCATCCGACCAAGTCTCCATCCAGGCGACCCGCGCCCTGCTCCGCTCCCGCGGCGCTTGGCCGATCGACAAGGCGATCCTCAACCTCTCCTACGGCGACCGGCATGCCTTCGCCGGGCGCGTCTACGAGAACGTCAATTCCCAGAGCGCCCCGGCCGTCACCGCCCTCCTGCGCCTCCGCGTCGACAACAGCCCGCTTCCCGCGTGGCTGGGCAAGTCGATCGGCGCCGGCGCCTTGCCCTCGCCCACGCTCTGGGTCAAGGAGTTCGGCGGGGACGAGAAGATCCTCGAATTGGTCACCTCCAGCGACGGCGACGTGGCGATGGGAGCCGTCTCGGCCCTCATCTGGTCCGCGGGCGGGGACGACCGCATCCTGGTCAACTACGTCAAGCGCTTCCGCGACCTCCCCGACCAGTCGCCCGCCAATCTTCTCTCCCAGTGGGCGTCGGTCCGCAAGGAGATCTTCGCCGAGAGGCTGCGGCGGGCCGCCGGCGCCTACCGCCTGATCATCCGCCCCGGCCCCTCAGCCGGGATCAAGGAGCCCGTCCCCGCGGGCGACCTCTCGCTGGGCATCGTCGAGCTCAAGGCCGACTCCTCGGGCATCCGCCTGGGCCCGCAGAGCTTGACCCTGAGCGTGCCGGACGCCAAGCTGGCGATCCGCGTCGAGAAGCCCGGCGAGCTGCGCAACTTCAACAACGACCAGATCAACAAGCTCTCGATCGACAAGGTCGTCAACGCCATCGACCTGCTTCCCCAAGCCAATGGTTCGTGGGAGGGTGCCTTCAAGCTGCCCAACGGCCAATCGGCCGACATGATCCTGCAGCCCAACGCGGGGACCTGAGCGGACCCGGCGGGCCGGTCGCGCGATGGGACGAGGACATCCAGCGGTCTCCAATGAAAAGCGGCGCCGCGCCGGGGTCGAGCGCGACGCCGTGAGCCTTTGGCGTTGTGTTCGATGGGCTGGATGAGCCGGGATTGAGGCGGGGATCGTGGCCGGCCAAGGCCGGGGCGGGGGCGGACTCAGTTGAGCTTGCGCGGGACGGTCGAGGCGATGATGCGGATCGGCTGGGGCGTGCGGTTCTCGATCGACATCGTCGCATCGGCGCCGGGCATGACGGTCACGTCCATCGTCGAGCGCTCGAGCACCCAGAGGCCCGAATCGTCCTGCCGGCGGCGGTTGGTGAACGTCGCCGCGGTCACGCCGCTCATCAGCGGCTGGGCCTGCGCGGTGGTCGTGCCCAGGGGCGTGGTGACCAGCCAGAGCTCCTTGCTCGCGGCGCGGTGCTCGACGCGGACCAGGTTGCCCTTGGAGTCGATCAGCTCGACGTAGGGGCTGGTGATGGTCGTGCCGCTGAGCACGGCGTTGGGCGTGACGGTGGTGTCGTTGTCGAGCGGGCCCTGCGCGGTGCTGGTGCGGATGAGCTGCAGCAGCCGCTGCGTGACCAGGCGCGTGGAGGCCTGGGCGCTGCTCTGCTCGGCGATGTCGGCGTAGGCCTTGAAGCTCGCGTCGAGCGCGACCATCGTCGCGGTCAGCAGCATGGCGGTGATCGCCAGGGCGACGAGCAACTCCACCAGGCTCAGGCCGGCGGCGCGGCGGGGACGCGGGCGGCGGAGGTTGTCGATCGTCGTGCTCATCGTGCTCGAGGCCTTGTTCGTCGTGCGGCGGCGGTCCCGGCGGAGCGGGCTCCGCGGGGCGTGGGTCAGTTGCCGCCTTCGACGTAGGTGGTGTAGGTCGGGGTGAACTGGATGGGGCCGTTGATCCCGTCGGGCAGCGCACGGGTTGCGTTGTAGCGGATGCGGATGTTGCCCAGGCCCGGGCCAGTGGGGGCCTCGGCCTCGAGGTCGCCCGTGGCCGAGGGGAAGTAGCCCAGCGTGGTATTGTAGTTCGGGCTCGTGCTGCCCAGGACCGGCCCGGTGTTGCTCACGGGCTGGAAGGTCGTCAGCAGCGTGCCGTCGACGGTGACCTGGCCACGCATGTCGATCACGCCGCCGACGATCGTGCCGGTGAGCGTGACGTTCTGCCCGGCGTCGGCGGGGTTGTTGAACGTGCCGATCTCGACCGAGTAGTTCGGGGCCATCAGCGACGACTTGGCGTAGAGGGCCTTCTGCGTGGACGAGAGGCTGGCCGCGGCGGGGTCGAAGGTCGTCTGGCCGGTGAAGCTGAGCTTGTTGCGGGCGACGGTGAAGGTGTCGGTCACGTCGGTGACGACCGCGCCCTCGAACTTGCAGCTGTCGAAGCGGATGTTGTTGCTCAGGGGCTTGGTGTCGGTGACGGTCTGCCCGCCGACGGTGGCGGACTTGTCGGCGTGCTTGAGCGTGCCATCGGCGAGCTGCATGCCGACGTAGTTGAAGTTCGGGTCGGTGTTGGCGGTGGTGGTCTCGACGAAGGTGCAGCCGATGAACTTGCAGTTCTTGAACAGGGCGTTGGAGCCCTTGGGGATCTTCACGTCGGTGAAGGTCATGTTCTCGTAGACGGGGCGGTCGTAGTAGTCGTAGGGGTGGGCGGCGCCGTAGGGCACGGACTCGTGGACCTGCGTGCCCAGCGGGCGCGGGGAGTTGGGGTTGTTGGCGTCGTACTGCGCCGCCTGCTGGGTCGCCTGGGCGGCCAGGTCGCCCGAAGCGAGCGTGCGGAAGCTCGAGACGTCGAAGTCCGAGGCGTTGAGGTTCCACTGGTTGAGGTCGGAGGACTGGAAGACGATCGGGGAGGCGTTGCGGTCGGGGACGATGGGGCCCTGCACGTAGTTGTGGTAGCTCCCCGCCGCGGCGCCGGCCTGCCAGGAGGCCATGTCGGCGGTGAGGAGGACCTGCCCCTGGATCTTGGCGTAGCGGTCGCTGTTGTCGATGAAGCCGTCGTTGTAGCCGGCGCGGGTGGTGGCGCCGAACTTGTCGATCATCGCCATGAGCTGGGCGGCGGTGACGTTGCTGGCGGTGTTGAGCTCGGTGGAGGAGAGCTTCTTGTCGCCGTTGGAGTCGAAGCGGGCGAGGAAGAAGTCGTAGTCGTCGATGAAGCCGTCGCCGTTGGTGTCGTACTGGGTGGGGTTGGTGATGCCGGCGGTCTCGTTGGCGTCGGCGAGGTTGATGCGGTTGTCGCCGTTCTTGTCGTTGGTGGTGAGCGTGTTGTAGAAGGTCGCCAGCGAGGCGTCGAGGGTGCTGTCGAGCCCGCCGAAGTCGCTGAGGACCTGGATCGGGTGACCGTTGGTCAGGTTGGTCTCGGTGAACTTGCTGCCCACCGGGCCGGAGATCATGACGTTGCGCCCGATCATGACGCGGCTCTTGGAGAGCAGGGCGTACTTGATCTTCTTGTCGAGCTTGAAGTCGACCTGGATCGAGCGGGTGACCTGGTGGCCGGTCGCGCCGTCGGCGGACCAGACCTTGACGCGGACCCAGGTCGCGTCGAGCGGCGCCGCCGCGGAGACGGCCGGGGTCATCTGGCTGTAGGGCGGCCGCTGGTAGTAGGCGCTGCTGTAGTTCTCGCCGGCGATCGGGTGGGGCGTGAGCGTGGCCCGGAACGTGGGCTGGCCCGAGGCGACGGAGATCGGCCCAATGGAGAGGACGCCGTTGCTCAGCGTCGGCTCGGCGAGGTTGTTCAGCTCGCCCGAGAGCGAGGTCGAGAGCGAGGTGGCGAGCTGGGTCCACAAGGTGGTGGCGTTGGCGGAGGTGACTGCGCCCTTGGTCGTGGTGACGCCGGTGGAGACCTTGTTGATGCGGTAGATCAGGAATCGCAGGCCGGTCTCCGCGGAGGCGAGCGAGCGCTGGACCTTGTAGTTGCTGTCGGCGGAGGAGAGGTTGCCCTGGGCGACGATCGACATCGCCGCCGCCAGGGAGGCGAAGATCACCAGGAACATCATCGCGAGGATGGCCGCGGCACCGGATTGGCGTGCGCGGGCGCGGCGGCGCGCAGCCGGGCGGGGCTGCGCCAGGCGGGATTGCGCCGGCGAGGCCGGCGTCTGGGTTTCCGAGGCGCTGCGATGGCTCATGGCTTGAGTCCTTGCGTGCCCCTTGGATCGTCTCACCGAGGCTCCCACCCGCCGGGCGATCGGCCGCCCGGGGACATTCATTTGCCGACCACCCAGGAGGTGGTCAGCAGCGTCATGGTCTGGTTGTTGTTGGGATTCGTGTAGTTGATCGTGACGGTCACGCGCACCAGGTCGGTCGTGCCCAGCGGCTGCGTGAAGGTCGAGCCGATGTTGTCGGGAAGGACGTTGGCGACCTTGATCTGCTGCGACCAGCCTGCCATGTTGGAGATCGGCTGGCGCAGGGCGTTGATGGGCGGGTTGAAGGTCAGCCCCGCGCCGACGCCCGAGGTGACGGCTCCCGCGAAGTCGCAGACGTCGTCGTAGCTGGCGACCGTGGTCTGGTCCGACCGCGGGCCCAGCGTCGCGGTGCCGTTGAGCGGGTCGTAGACCGGCAGCGAGAGCGTCAGCTCGCGCAGCTCATTGGCGAGCAGCACGGCGGTGCCGACCTTCTGCGACCAGTCGTTCTTGCGGTGATAGGCCTGCTGGGCGGCGACGATCGAGAGCACGCCCGTGCCCACGATGACCGTGGTCAGGGCCGCCTCGATGAGCGTGAAGCCCGAGCGGCGTCGCCGGCGGCGCAGGCCCGCGGCGCGGGGGGACGCGCCGGGCTGTCCGGGTTGGCTTGGCGGCGGGGTTTGGCTCGGTCCCATAAGGCTCTCCATCTCAACCAAACGATTCAGGCGGCCTCCAGGCAAGTCGGCGCGCCGGGTTTTCGGACCGTCTCGCTTGCCTGCCTCACTTGGCCGTCTCACTTCACCAAGGTCGAGAGCTTGAAGATCGGCAGGATGATCGCCATCGCGATGAACCCGACGATGGAGCCCATGATGATGATCATGATGGGCTCGATCATCGAGGTGACGAGCTTGATGACCTCGCGGAGCTGCTTGGCGTAGAAGGTGCTGACCTCGTCGAGCACCTCCCCGAGCTTGCCTGACTCCTCGCCGGCGCTGACCATCTGCACGACCGCGCGGGGGAGCAGCGTGCTCTTCTGCAGGGGCTGGGCGATCTTCTTGCCGGTCTTCACCGACGCGTAGACCGACCGCCACATCCGCTTGTAGAGCCGGTTGCCGGAGATCTCGCCGGTGATGGCGAGCGTGTCGAGCATGGGGACGCCCGCGTTGACCAGCTCGCCCATGGTGTGGAGCGAGCGGCTGATGTACAGGGCGCGGAAGAGCTTCTTGAAGATCGGGACGGTCAGGAGCATGCGGTCGCACCACCACCCGCCGACCTCGGTGCGGATGAAGAAGGCGAAGGCGACCGCGGCCGCGACCAGGCCCATCACCACCAGGTACCAGTAGAGCACCATGAAGGCGCTGAGGTTCATCAGGAAGATCGTCGGCCAAGGCATGGCCGACTCCTTGCCCTGGAAGACCGCGGCGAACTTGGGCAGCACGAAGGTGAGCAGGAAGATGGTGACGCAGACCGCCAAGGAGGCGATCACGCCCGGGTAGATCATCGCGCCCACGACCAGGTTGCGGGTCTCGATCTGCTGGGCGAGGTAGGCGGCGATGCGGTCGAGCATCTGCGAGAAGCTGCCCGACATCTCCGAGGCCCGGACCATGTTGATGTAGAGCGGGCCGAAGTGCTTGGGGTGCCGCGCCAGCGCCTCGCTGAACTGCTTGCCGGACTCCACGTCCTGCTTGATCTGCATGAGCATCTGGCGGAAGCGGGCGTTCTCGGTCTGCTCGGCGATGCCCTCGACGGCGGCGCGCAGGGTGATGCCGGCGCGGATCATGACCGCGAGCTGCGAGGTGAAGTTCAGGATGTCGCGGGACGACGGGCCGGACTGGTAGTTGAGGTCCTTGATCCGCGAGAAGATCGACTTCGACCCGTGGGCGACGGGGATGAGCTGGAGGACCTGGTTGCCTTGGCTGCGCAGGGCCTGGGCGGCCGCCATCGCGTTGGCGGCGGCGACGATGCCCACCGTGGTCTGCCCGCCGGACGTCCGCATCTGATACCGATAGTCGGGCATGGGTTTGCCTCAGCTTCGAGTCGGGCGGCTTTCGCTTCCCGCTTCGTCGTGACCTTCTCGCCTGGTCCTGTCCGTGTCCTGCCTCTGCGTCCTGTCGCTCCGTCTTGTCCTTCGCCTGCCGGGCCCGGCGCCGGGAGTCGTCCGTTCTCCCGCGTCCCGCGGGGTGGGCTTTCTCCTCCTCCGCCCCGTCGTCCTCCGGAATCCCGGAAACCCCGGAAATTCGCTTCGGTGGGCGCGGAGACCGGCCGCGCTCCCGGCGCGGCGGGCCCGCTCAGGCGGCGAGCATCCGTTCGAGCTTGTCGGGATACGCGGCCTGGGCGACGGCGTCCTCGCGGCTGATCATGCCATTGAAGTAGAGCTCGGCGATCGCGTTGTCGAGGCTGTTCATGCCCAGGGCGCGGTTGGTCTCGATCACGTTGGGAATTTCGAACGCGCGGTTCTCGCGGATCAGGTTGCGCACGGCGGGCGTGCAGAGCATCACCTCCACCGCGGGCACCATCCCCTTCTTGTCGGTGCGCTTGAAGAGCGTCTGGCTGATCACCGCCTGCAGCGTGTTCGCCAGCATCGAGCGGATCTGGTTCTGCTGGTCGCTGGGGTACATGTCGATGATGCGCTCGACCGTCTGCGAGGCGTTGACCGTGTGCAGCGTGCTGAGCACCAGGTGGCCGGTCTCGGCGGCGGTGATCGCGGCCGCGGTGGTCTCCAGGTCGCGCATTTCGCCGACGAGGATGATGTCCGGGTCCTGCCGCAGCACGTGCCTCAGGCCGCTGGCGAAGCTCGGCGTGTCGTCGCCCAGCTCGCGCTGCTCGATGACGCACTTGTTGCTGACCAGCTTGTATTCGATGGGGTCTTCGAGGGTGATGATGTGGGCGTGGTACCGGTCGTTCATCGACTGGATCATCGCCGCCAGCGAGGTCGACTTGCCCGAGCCGGTGTCGCCCGTGACCAGGATCAGCCCGCGGGGGAGGTAGGTCAGGCGGTGGCAGACCTCGGGGAGGTTGAGGTCCTTGAACGCGGGGATCTTCTCCTTGATGGCTCGCATCGCGATCGCGACGCTCTGCCGCTGCATGTGGGCGTTCACGCGGAAGCGCCCCAGGCCGGGGATCTCGTAGGAGAAGTCCGTGTCCTTGATCTTCTCGAACCGGGCGACGTGCTCCTCGTGGCACATGTGCCGGAACATCCGCATGGCGCTCTCGGGCGTCACGACGGGGAAGTCCAGGGCCGCCATCTCCGTGTGGACGCGGACCATCGGCGGGTGGCCCGCGACGATGTGGATGTCCGACGCACCCGTCTGAAGCGCCGCCTTGAGAATCGAGTCGATGTCCATGGAGGGTCTCGCGGAGAGTCCGGGGCAACAGCCATCGCGCGGCGAGGCGAACATCCGCCGCGCCCTTGCTCTTATCGTCCGGGCCTCCGCCCTCCATAAGAGGCCGACCCAGATTTTCACGTTGGCCCAGTCGTCACAGACGGCACAGACGGCACAGACGTCATGGGCGTCACAGGCCGGACCCCGCCCCATCCGGCTACACTACCGCTGTGACTAACCCCGCCCCCACCTCGTCTCGCCCCGAGCTCCTCGCCCCCGCCGGCGACTGGGAAGCCATGAAGGCCGCCGTCGCCAACGGCGCCGACGCCGTTTATTTCGGACTCGGCGACTTCAACGCCCGCCACCGCGCCACCAACTTCACCCTCGAAGAGCTCCCGACCGTCGTCGCCTACCTCCACGGGCACAACGTCCGCGGCTACGTCACCTTCAACACCCTGATCTTCTCGGACGAGCTGCCCCGCGCCGCCGAGACGCTCCGCGCCATCGCCCAGGCGGGCGTCGACGCGGTGATCGTCCAGGACCTGGGCCTCGTCGGCCTCATCCGCCGGCTCGCGCCCGGATTGGCCGTCCACGGCTCCACGCAGATGACGCTCACCGAGCCCCGCGGCGTGCGCCTCGTGCGCGACATGGGCGTCGCCCGCGTCGTCCTCGCCCGCGAGCTCTCCGCGCCGGAGGTCGGGCGCATCGCCTCGGAGACCGGGCTGCCCGTCGAGGTCTTCGTCCACGGGGCCCTCTGCGTCGCTTACTCGGGCCAATGCCTCACCAGCGAGTCGCTCGGCGGGCGCAGTGCCAACCGAGGGCAATGCGCCCAGGCCTGCCGGCTGCCCTACGACCTGATCGTCGACGGCCAACTCCGCCCGCTGGGCGACAAGGCCTACCTGCTCAGCCCGCAGGATCTCGCGGCTCACGACCTGGTCGACGACCTGATCGGCCGGGGCGTGCACAGCCTCAAAATCGAGGGCCGGCTCAAGAGCGCCCATTACGTCGCTGCGACGACGCAGGCCTATCGGGCCGCCCTCGACGCGGCGATCGCCCACACGCCCTTCAGCCTCCCCGCTCAGCAGAGGCAGGACCTGCAGCAGAGCTTCTCGCGCGGGTTCGGACAGGGCTTCCTGGGCGGGGCGAACCACCAGACGCTCGTGCCCGGGCGGTTCCCCAAGAGCCGGGGCCTGCGCGTCGGCACCGTCGTGGGGCACACCGAGCGCGGCCTGGTCATCGAACTCGGCAACGAGGCCGCCCCCGCCCTCAAATCGCCCAAGCCGCACATGCCTGCGCCGACGCCCGTCCCGGCGTCGCTCAAGCCCGGCGACGGTGTGGTCTTCGACGAAGGCCACCCCGAGCAGGACGAGCAGGGGGGGCGCGTCTTCGAAGTACGCCCCATCGGCGCGGGATTCGCGCAGCGCCCCGGCACGGGGCAGCCGATCCGCATCGAAGTCGCCTTCGGGCACGGGGACGTGAATCTCGCCGCCGTCGCCGAGGGGAGCATCGTCTGGAAGACGGACGACCCCGCCCTCCGCCGTCGGCTGGAGCAGAGCTTCGCCCGCGACACCGTCGTCAAGCGGGCCCCGCTGCACTTCGAGGCCGTCGCCCCACTGGGCGGGCTCCTGCTCGTGCGTGCCCGCGACGAGCAAGGGAACACCGGCGAGGCCTCGTGGGAGAAGCCACTCGAGAAGGCGCTCAAGCACCCGCTGAGCGCGACGGTCCTGCGCGAGCAGTTCGCGCGCCTGGGCGAGACGCCTTTCGCGCTGGCGAGCGTCGCGCTGCGGGCGTCGGCCGATGGGCCGAGCGTCGAGGCGGTGGAGGCGATGACGCCCAAGAGCGTGCTCAATGATCTGCGTCGCGTCGCGGTCGAGCGGCTGCTCGCGTCGCGGAGCCATCCCGCGACGGCCAACCCGGGCGAGGCCGACGCGCTGGAGCGCCTGCGCACCGAGGCCGCAAGCATCGCTGCATCGACCGCTTCATCCGCAACGACGCCGACGCTCTACGTGCTCGCCCGCACCGACGAGCAGCTCGACGCCGTGCTCGCTTGGACCCCCACCGACGGCCTGCCCCGCCCTGCGATGGTCTACTGCGATTTCGAGGACGTCCGGCGATACAAGGATGCCGTCGCCCGGGCCCGCGCCGCCGGGATGCCCGTCGCCGTCGCGACCCTGCGCATCATCAAGCCGGCCGAGGAGGGGCTGCTCCAGCACATCGCCGACAGCGGGCCCGACGCCGTGCTGGTCCGCAACCTCGCGGGGCTGAGCTTCTTCCGCGAGCAGATGCCCGCGATGCCGCTCATCGCCGACTATTCGCTCAACATCGCCAACGAGTTGACCGCGGCCGCGATGGCGCAGCGGGGCGTGGTCCGCATGGCCCCCAGCTACGACCTCTCGTGGACGCAGATGCGGGCGATGTTCGGGAAGTTCGACCCCGCGTGGTTCGAGGCGGTCGTCCACCAGCACATGCCGATGTTCCACATGGAGCACTGTGTCTTCGCGGCGACGCTCTCGAACGGCAAGGACTTCCACGACTGCGGCAGGCCGTGCGAGAGCCACAAGGTCAGCCTGCGCGACCGCGTTGGCCAGGAGCACCCGCTGGTCGCCGACGTGGGCTGCCGCAACACGGTCTTCAACGCCCAGGCGCAGTCCGCGGCCGAGTACGTCCCTCGGATGCGCGAGATGGGGCTGCGCCACTTCCGCGTGGAGCTTTTGCGCGAGAACGCGGGCGATACCCACTTGGTGCTCGACCGCTACGCCCGCGTGTTGGCGGGGATCGAGGACATCCGCGAGGTCCGCCGGTCGCTGCGCGTGCTCAGCCAGCTCGGCGTGACTGCGGGGACGCTCGACCGGGAGTGATCGCGATTTCCTGCTTGTTCCCGGCCCGCGGTGATCAAGGCCCGTCCGTGCTCACCAGCACCACCGGCTCGCCGCGGACGATCTGGCCGATCGCCGAGCCGACGACCGCGGCGTAGGCGTGCAGCCCCAGGGGTGAGAGGTGCACGCCGTCCTCGTTGACGTACTCGCTGTACGAAATGCCCGGCGTGAGGATCGCCTGCGACATGTCGATGTAGGGCAGCCCCAGTTCCGACGCCACCGACTGCGTGACCTGGTTGTAGGCCGCGCGGGCGTGGTCGTAGAGCTTTCCGGTGGGCATGATGTGCGGGCGGCGGGCGCGGTGGTTGCCCAGCAGCAGGACCTTGGCGCTGCACTCGGTGCGGCAGCGGGTCGCCATGTCGCGCAGGTGGCCGGCGAACTCCTCGGGAGTCGAGAGCGGGAGGCCGTCGCGCGAGCCGTCGTAGCGCAGGTCGTTGAACCCGAACTGGATCACCACCAGGTCGCAGCTGTGCCGGGCGACGCGCTGGTCGAACTGCGTGCGGGCCAGGGCCGCGGGCATGCCGCCCTGGGCCTCGTTGATCACCTTGATCGACCGCCCGACGTTCATCGAGACGTTGTGTGTGGTCTCCGCCATCGCGGGCCAGCCCGCGGCGGCGATTGAATCGCCCCAGACGACGACGACAAAGGGGGACTTCTCCATGAGACGCTTGCTCCGAGGTTGGGTGCGAAGGGTTGGGTCGACGGTCTGCGCTTCGTTGACCGCGCCGGCGCGCGATGCTAGTTTCGCCGGATTCCGAGGCCGGGTTCCGGGGAATTCCGGGGGTGCGTCATCTTATCAAGCCCGCCACGCGAGACCACAACCTTGATCGACCTGAAGCCCTACATCGGCCGTGGATTCCCCGGCAACATCGACCGCGACATCGCCGAGGTTCCCGTCAAGGGGATCGACCGCCAGCAGACGCAGGGCATGGTCCGCCTCTGCCCCGAGACGCGCGACGCGCTCTACGGCCCCGGAAAGGCCCCAAGCGAAGCCTACTCTCCCACCGGCGTGCGCTACCGTGCCGGGTCGCGCCCGCGGCTCGAGGCGATCGCGAAATCGCTCGCGCCGGCCGGGGCGTCGCCGCGGCAGAAGATCCGCGCGGCCATCCAGTGGGTCACCTCCACCGTCGTCCATCCGCACCTGCTGCGCAACCTCGCGCCCGACCGCGGGCTGAGCGAGGAGGCGCTGATCGACTCGGGCATCGGCTGGTGCAACGAGCAGTCGCGAGTCTTCATCGCACTCTGCGAGGTCATGGGCCTGCCCGCCCGGCTCTGCTTCCTCGTGCACGACAACCTCCGCTGCGGCCACACCGCGACGGAGGTCTTCTTCGACGGACGCTGGGCCTTCGTCGACGTCACCTTCGACGTGATGGTAGACCTGCCCGACGGCCGACCGGCGACGGGCTTGGAGCTCTCCATCACGCACCGCGCCTTGGCACACGCGGCCTATCGCCCGAAGCTCGAGGCCTATTTCGCGAAGGTCCAGCCGTATGTGGAGAGCTGCCCCGGCTGGCGCAGCGCCGACCGCCCGAAGCCCGAGGCGGGCGGCGAGCTGCTGGGGCATCTGGGAATCTGCAACTACATCGTCGAGGGCGTCGAGGCGGTTTGAGCGCACAGTCAGTCCGGGCCCGTGCTCAATGCACGCCCTTCTCCGCCAGCCAGCGCTCCGCGTCGATCGCGGACTTGCAGCCCATGCCCGCCGCCGTGACGGCCTGGCGGTAGACTTGGTCGGCCACGTCGCCCGCGGCGAATACGCCCTCCAGGTTCGTCAGCGAACGGAAGCCGTCCACGAGCTTGATGTAGCCCTTGGCGTCGAGCTCCAGGCCCGAGCCGGCGAGGAAGTGCGTGTTGGGCGTGTGCCCGATGGCGACGAAGAGCCCACCGACCTCGAGGGTCGAGACGGCCCCGGTCTTGACGTTCTTGAGCTGCAGGCCGGTGATCATCTCGTCGCCGAGCACGTCGACGACCACGCTGTCCCAGACCGGCTTGGCCTTGGGGCTCTCGAGGATGCGCTTCTGCATCACCTTGCTGGCGCGGAACTCGTCGCGGCGGTGGATGACGTAGACCATCGAGGCGAACTTGGTGAGGTAGCTCGCCTCCTCCATCGCCGTGTCGCCCCCGCCCACCACCGCCAGCGGCTTGTTGCGGAAGACAGGCAGCGCGCCGTCGCAGACGGCGCAGGCCGAGACGCCCCCCGCGCTCTTGGCCAGGCGCATCTCGTTGGGCAGCCCGATCCAGTTGGCGCTGGCCCCGGTGGCGATGATGACCGAGTGCGTGCGGACGACCGTGCCCTCGGAGGTGTGGAGCTCCATGGGGCGTTTAGAGAAGTCGCAGCGCTCGACGTCGACGCCCTCGATGCGGGTGCCGAAGCGCTCCGCCTGCTTGCGGAAGTCCTGCATCATCTCCGGGCCGGTGATGCCCTTGGGGAAGCCGGGGTAGTTCTCGACCTCGGTGGTGAGCATGAGCTGCCCGCCGGGGAGCTGGATGGTGGGCGTGCTCTTGGCGACGCCTTCGAGGACCAGCGGCTGGAGGTTGGCGCGGGCGGCGTAGATCGCGGCGGTCCAGCCCGCGGGACCTGAGCCAATGATGACGACTTTTTCGACGGGGGTGGTGCTGTGGGTCATAGGGGAGAGAATGATAGCAAGGCAACGCGGGCGGGAGGCATCAGCAGATGAATTCCAGCCATTCGCCGCGGCGATGGAGAGGCAACGGCATGTTCACACCGGGGTATCGACGGCTTCTTCGAATCTGGGAGACCAATTATGGTCGCAACGCCGGATGGGTTGCCGAATTGCGCGGAGAGCCGATCGCGGTGCTTGTTGACGTGGTATGGAACGAAGCATCTCAGTTCTGGTTCAACTACCGCATTGATTTCGTGACCGAAGATCCTGCGATGAGAGCCCAACTGCTCACCGACGAGTTCTGGGCGAAGGTCTGCACGGACTCCGGGTTTGGTGTTCGATTGCGCAACAGGGAGTTCAATGAATTCGCCCCAAACGACGCTTGGATCGCGATGAAATCACCTCATCTCGATGCGGATCGGGTCAATATGCGCGGGCTGCGTCTTGATGGCCGGCCGGCCATGGCATGGGACCGCCTGATCCTGTGGATTCGCCGGCTACTTCTGAAGTGAGATTCATCCGAGTCAGTCGTTGGCATCTGGCTTCACTGCTTCCAGCTGACCCTGTGCCAGCAGTGACGTGAAGTAGGTTTCCCCGGTCTTGAGCCCGCGGCACAAATATGGCCGGCACATCCCGCAATGGGTACCCGCACCGGTGAGCCTGCCCAGCTCCTCGGACGTGGTAACGCCTGCCGCCCGCGCCGCGGGCAACAGCTTCGCGAACGTCTGGCGCGTGCAGAGGCAGCGGTCGACGCGGATGGAGCTCATGGCGGGCCTCGGCAAACGAACTCAGTGCGCCACGAAGAGCGAGTTGTCGTTGGGCCCGAACCAGCCGATGCCCAGCGCCTGCACGTCGGCAGTCGAGACCGTCCCGGCGAAGGAGTAGTCGTCGCTGCTGAAGGCCCATTTCTGCGCGTCGACATGCCCGTCCGCCCAGGCGACGTTGGCCTTGCCCGACTCATGCCGGAAGGCGATCGACGGCGAGGCCTGGCCCGAAGGCGCGCCTTGGCCCCACTGGAAGAGCGGGGCCTCGCAGAAGGAATACTCGATGACCACGTTCTGCCCGCCGGAGATCGTGGCGAAGCCGGCGTCGGTGAACATGACCGTGGCCGAGGCGTGGAGCAGGTGGTCGAGGGAGATGCTCGTGCCGTAGGCCTCGTCCATGTAGTTGACGTCGGCGCTGTCGAAGAAATCGAGCCGGCCGCCGACGTAGGTGGCGTTGTAGCCGTAGCCGCCGTTGCCCTGCTCGTACGAGGTCATCCCGCTGTTTTTCAGGTAGTTTTCGAAGGTCGGGCAGGCCTTGATCTTCCCGTCGGGCCCGAGGTAGTTGAGCAGCGGGCTACGCCCCGGGTCGAAGACGTAGTCGCTCTGGGGCAGCCCGGGGGTGGTCTGCGGGTTGGCGTTGCGCACGCCGTGCCAGCGGTGGAGGTTGGTGGTGCTCACGTCGGCTTGGGCGAGGACGAAACGCATGGCGTTGTCGTGGGCGTAGTTGATGTTGCTCTCGGCGATCCCGCGGATGTTGGACGAGCAGACCATCGCCTGCGCGGTCCGCCGGGCCTTGCCCAAGGCGGGAAGCAGGATGCCGATGAGCAGGCCGATGATCGAGACGACCACGAGCAGCTCGATGAGCGTGAAGCCGCAGGCGTGGGCGGGTGATGTGCGCTTCATGGGATGCTCCGTTCGAGGGCTTTGCGGCGGAAAAATGTCCGGGCGGGCGCCCCTCCGCGCCCGCCCGGGTGGAAGTTCAATGCTCAGCCTTGGCGGCGACGGCGGACCAGGACGCCGGCGAGGCCCAGCGCCAGCAGCCCCGCCGACGCGGGCTCGGGCACGGCCTTGAGCTCGAGGTTGTCGAGCGCCACGTAGGCGGGCGTGTTGACCCCGAACGGGCCCATGTCGCTGGAGTCGACGGAGAAGCCCAGCGACCGCGCGTGGCCCAGGCCGGAGAGATCGAGCAGACTCCAGTCGGCGAGGATGAAGTCGAGCGCGTTGTCGGCGGCGCGGTAATCGGCGAGGACGATCGTCGCCGAGCCGGTGACGGCACCGCCCGCGCCGGGCTGGGAAAAGCCGGTGATGGTGAGGGAGAAGAAGTCGGGGTCGTTGCCGGTGGGGCCGCCGAACTTCTTGGCGAAGGAGTCGCCGTCGCGCATGGAGAGGGCGGTGTAGGTGGTGTTGGCGACGCGGGTGGAGGTCACCGCGTAGCCCGAGGGGAGGTCGATGAACGAGCCGTTGGGGTAGGGGATGAAGGTGACGGCGTAGTTCCCGCCCGCGAAGGCGGCCGAACCGTTGCCGGCCCCGCCGCCGGGGTAAGCGGCGTATTGGTTGCCGAAGCCAGGGGTGGTCTTGTCAACGATGTTGGAGAGGGCCCAGCCGGACCAGTAGCCGCCGAAGTCGGTGCTGAAGGAGTTGTTGAAGAAGCCGCCGTGGGAGGAGAAGCCGTCGTTGTTGGAGAGGCCGGTGTCGCCGTTGAAGAAGGAGTTGGGGGCGAGGGCGTGGTCCTCGAGGTCGACGGTGATGTTGGCCTGCGCGGCGGCGCAGAGGAGGAGCGTCAGGAGAGCGGAGAGGCGGAGGAAGGAGGGCATGTTTTTCTCGTGGAATTCAGGTGAAACGAAGAAGGCGGATGGACGCGGAGGATTGTGGTCGTGTGGTTGATGGAGTCGTGGGCGGGGGGCGATCGTCGCGCTGTGCGCTTCAGGCCGTGCGGCGCCGGCGCGCAATCAGCCCCGTGCCGGCGAGCGTCAGCAACCCCAGCGACGCGGGCTCGGGCGTGTTGACGGCCGCGGCGTTGATCACGCCCACGGAGTCGATGTCGAACCCACCCGCGGCGAAGTTCGTCGCGTAGGGGTCGTTGACGATGTGGTTCTGCGAATCGACCGAGGGCGACCAGCCGGGGTTGCCCGGGGCGGCGGTGATGCGCCCGACGACGTCGACCACGCGGACGAAGCGGATGTCGTTGAGGTCGATGTCGGGATTGCCGCTGGCCTGCGCCGCGAGGTCCTGGAGGTCGAAGGGCGTGCCGAACCCGCCGCGGTACTTGCCCGCGAGGCCGTCGAGGTTGGTCGGGTCGAGCGTGCCGAAGGGGGCGACCTGAGTCGTGGTGGGCGTGAGCGAGACGCTGGGGAAGCGCAGGAAGTGCGAGCCGTCGGTGCTGACCTCGACGAAGGCGAGCTCGAGGAAGGTGTCGCCGAAGCCGTTTTCGAAGACCGCGAGGTCGGCCCCGGCGCCGTTGGCGATGGGCGTGGCGAAGCCCAGGGTGATCTGCCCGCCGTCGCCGAGCGAGACGGAGTCGAGCGGGTCGCTGGTGGCGTGGCCCAGCGCGTTGGCGGCCACGCCGAAGCTGGCGGTGGGGCCCGCGGGGACGTTGATGTCCCACGGCGCGCGGGTGAAGGAGACGACCTGGTTGGCCCACCCGCTGAAGAGCGGGCTGTCCTTGTCGATCGCGGTCGAGCCGGGCTGCCCGGCGGCGGGTGCGTAGGGCCCGGCGAGTGCGGGGCTCGCGCCGAGGAGGGCGAGCCCGAGGCTGGAGGCGAGGACGGAAGAGAGGAATGACGTCATAACGGGCGGACGCGGCATGCAGGCTCCTTGCCCTGATTCGCGCAGGGCCTCCCCCGAGGGGTGGAGGGGCGACAACGTCCAGGCGTTCGGGATGGGAGCGGAGGGCGAGGGCTGTTCCCGGGGGAGCAAGAACAGATCGAGCCCGCCGTGTCCCAAATCGCGAGGACAACAACGGCACTCGACAGGCAGGTCTTCCGGCTCAGGGCTTGGCGATTGCCCGCACGGCCTTCCCGTGCGCTCGTTGCGAGCGGCACAGTGGCTTGGTGTGCGGGCCGCCGGTCCCGACGATCGGGACCAACCCATTACGGCGGCGCGTCCGCGGGGGAGTTGGAGGTTCGTTCGGCCGGGTCAGGACGACCCGCCTCGCGACCTCCGCACCCCACTTCCCTTTTCACCCGGTGCGACTCCCGACAAACTCGGGGCCGACCGGGCACCTGTCGAACCAAGACCGCAGGCTATGCAAAACCGCCGGGCGGTGCAAGGGGAAAAAGGGAAAGCGCCGAGGGAGTGGAGAAAAAAAGTGTCTCTCCTGTAAGACCCGCACAAGTGTCCGGCCAAATCCGGACAAACCGCCCGGGGGCCGCGCGCAACTCCTTGTCTTTCACTGCGGGGAACATTTTTCTCCGGAATTCCAGTTGCGTTTTTGGCCTGAAAACGAGGGTGGCGTGTCCGAAATTGCCCTTAATTGTGTCCGCCGAAGTGCCGGCGACATCCACCGCCGGGCCCAGCGCCGGTCCGTTTTGTGGTCTGATTGGCCGCCTCTGCTCCGCCCCTTTCGGAGCACGTCTCCGGATCGCCGTTCAGCTCGAGTTCGCATCCATTTATCCGCATCGGGGAAATGAATTCCTCGTTCGGCCCGCCCGCGCCCGCGGCTCTTGGGATAACAGGTTTGATAAAGTGATCGCCACCCCTTGGAGTTTTGCCATGAACACCTCTCGCCGCGGATTTCTCCAGTTCTCTGCCGGGCTGCTGGCGCTGGGCGCGCTGCCGGGGCTCGCCGACGCGGAGGAGAAGGCCGCTGCCGCGAAGCCGGCCGACAAGTCCGCCGAAAAATCGGCCGACAAGGCGCCGGAGTGGTTCAGCGGGCCGATCGTCGCGACGCGCATCGAGGACGGCCTCTTCCTCCTCGACGGCGCGGGGGGCAACTCAGTGGCGATGTTCGAGGGCGACCGCCTCCTCGTGGTCGACTCGGGCGTGCCCAAACGTGGGGCCGACCTGCTCGCAGCCGCGATGAAGCTCGCGCCGGCGGCGGCCGCTGCGGGTGCGGGGAAGACCTTGTTCAACACCCATTGGCACTTCGACCACACCGGCGGCAACGGCGACTTCGTCAAGGCGGGCTTCACCGTCGTCGGCAGCGGCGCCTGCCGGGCCCGCATGGGGCAGAAGATCGTCTTCGAGGACATGGGCATGACGATGGAGCCCTCGCCCGACGCGGCCCGCCCCTCGGTGACCTTCGACGACAAGCTCAAGCTCTACGAGCCCTCGCCCGTCGCGGTGACCAAGATCGCCCCCGCCCACACCGACACCGACGCCGTGCTCCTCTTCGAGAAGCAGAACGTGCTCCACACCGGCGACCTGCTCTTCTCGGGCATGTTCCCGGTGATCGACCGCTCGTCGGGCGGCTCGCTCGACGGGATGATCGCCTCGTCGAAGCAACTCCACGGGATGTGCGACGACAAGACGCGCGTGGTCCCCGGGCACGGGCCCCTCGGCTCGCGCGAGCCGCTCAAGGCCCAGCACGAGCTGCTCCTGAAGGTGCGCGAACTGCTCGCCCCCTACGGCGAGAAGAAGAGGCCGATGGACGAGGTGCTCAAGGCTGCGCCGCTGGCGGGGCTCGACGCCCAATGGGGCAAGGGGTTTTTGCAGTCGCCGATCTTCACGCGCATGGCCTACGGGCAATGGCTCACGCGCGGGTGAGAGGCATTCCGATCGAAGTGAGTCCCCATCCTCATCTCAAGGGTGGGCAACTTGAGTTGCCCACCCTCGGCCTTGATGTCGAGCGCGAGGATCGATGGGATTCTGTGCGCGATGGATCGTGATTCGGTGTTTCGTTCGCGATTGGAAACCACATGGGTTCTGAAGCATCGGGCCTGGGCCACGACGTCGCGGTGGGACTCGCGGGAGGCCCCGAGAATTTCGAGCGGCTGCGGCGCGCGAAGGGCGCGGGTCTGATGGCGCCGCTGTGGGGCGGGCTGGCGCACCGCGCGCAGAACGACAAGAACCTCCCGCTGCCCGAGCTGGCCCTCGCGGCCGCGGTGGAGCGGCGGGCGGACTGGGCGGGCCGGGCCGTCGAGCGGGCCGTGGAGATGGTGCGCATGCCGGCGGCGGGGGCGTCCGGGTGGATCCACCGCGACGCGGGATGCATGTCCCTCTCGGGCGGGCACCACACGCTCGAGATCGCCCTGGTGATCGACTGGCTTTGGCCGGTGATCGGGCGCGACCGGCGCGAGGCGCTGGTGCAGGGACTCATCGCGCAGGGCGTCGAGAACCTCACGCGCACGCCCGAAGGCACGCGCGACCCGGGCGACGGGCGCGGCAGGCTGCTGACGATGCGCCGGCTCGACAAGGCCGACCCGAACTGCCTCCACCCGGTCTTCGAGCAGGTGAACAACTGGGACATCTGGTTCGCCACCGGGCTCTACTTGGCCGCGTGCGTGGCGGAGCGGGCCTACCTCAAGCCCGAGGCGTCGTGGCCCAAGCTCGAGTGGGGCACCTGCTTCGACACCGGCTTCTCGCTCGACGCGGCGCGGATCGAGCGGTGGAAGGGCGTCGCCCAAGAGCGGATCGAGACCGCGATCGCCAGCCAGCTCGGGCCCGACGGCGACTTCGGCGAGGGCGTGAACTACGCGGGATACGCGGGCGAGGCGCTGGTCTACGCGATGGCGGCGCTGCAGCGCACGGGGCGGATGGCCCGCTGGCCCCAGGGCGTGCTGGCGCTGCCGCGCTGGGCCCGGAACCAGTACGCGGGGGAGATCGGCTCCTCGGCGGCGGCGAACTTCAACGACAGCACGCTCGAGGGGCGCGTCGCGCTCCCGCTCTTCGCCCACGTCGCGTCGCAGGGCGGCGACCCGCAGACGCAGGCGATCACGCTCGACGCGGTGGCGCGGAGCAAGGAGGAGGCCAGCGCGATGCTGCTGCTGGGCCTGCGCCCGGAGCTGCCCGCGGCCGCGGTCGAGCTGCCTCGGGCGGCGCACTATCGGCACACGGGGACGGTCAATTGGCGCACCGGCCGGGAGGAGCACGAGCATTTGAACGGCCAGATGGGGCCCGGCGAACTGGGCGTCCTCTTCTCGCTCAAGTCCGGCGCGCATGGTGGGGCCCACCAGCACCGCGACCGCAACAGCCTCTTCCTCTGGGCCCACGGCGAGCCGCTCGTCGTCGACTCGGGCGACAGCCGCTACAGCAGCGGAAGTTACGGGGCGAACTTCTTTGAGACCGCAGCCCACAACTGCGTGCTCATCGACGGGCGCGGGCAGGTGGGCGACAACACGCGCCCGCTGGCGGGGAAGATCCTCGAGCACCGCGACGAGGGCGAGGTCTCCACGCTGCTGGCCGAGGCGGGGATGTGCTACGAGGGCGTCAAGCAATGCCGCCGGCGCGTGGTCTTCCTGCGCCCGAGCCTCTTCGTCGTCGCCGACCGCGTTCGCGGCGGTTGCGCCGAACTGACCTGGCTGCTGCACGGGTACAACGCCGACGGCGCGGCGAGCTGGTCGGTCGACGGCAGGCATCTGCGGCTGACGCGCCCCGGCGCACGGCTGGACGTCTTCTTCGTCGAGACGCCCGCGCAGGCGGCGATCTCCGCGGGCACGCTGGAAGGCAAGCCGGGCGGCACGCTGCGCGCGGCGGTGTCGATCAAGGGCGCCGCGGCGACGGCGGTGCTGGTGCCGTCGCGCACGGACGAGCAGGCGCCGGAGGCGGAGTGGGAGAAGGACGGCGGTTTGACGGTGCGCTTCAGCGGGACGGCGACGGGCGTGCGGGCGGAGGCGGGTCGCGTGAGGTGCAACGGGGTGGTGTACGAGGGGTAGCTCTTTCTGGTCAGAGACGGCGACTGTGTCGCCGAAGAACGGGCGCAGCGGTACTCCGCCGCGCGACGTGCGGGCGTCGTTGACGGCATCAAGAGCACGGGACGCTTCCGGAACCAAGTCTTTTCGCGCAGGCTTCGCGTGAAGCCAAGAGGTTCATGGCGGCCGACGATTCGCGCGGCGGAGTACCGCCTCGCCCTGTAGTCGGACACACAGTGTCCGTCTCGGATCAGGCTGCGCCTGATGGGAGAAGGCGAACCTTTCTCCGCGGCTCACCACGTCCGCGAGTCCGGCACGTCGAGCCATCGCCCCGCCTCGAGGATCGACTTCTGGCTGACCAGCCCCGGAAGCGTCATGTCCATCGCCTCGTGGACGCCGATGGGCGAGGGGCCGTTGGTGCGGATCGCCGTGACGAAATCGAGCAATTGCATGTAGTCCGACCCGCCGTGTCCTGCGGACTTCGCGTCGGCTTCGGCTCGCTTCCATGATTCGGGGAGCAGCTCCTCGGCGAATTCCTCGACGGTCCGCCAGGCGCGTCCCTCGCAGCGCGAACGCAGCCAAATGCGGTCGGGGTCGCGCAGCACCGCGGACGACTCCAGGCAGCCGTCGGTCCCCTGCAGGCAGAAGCGGTGGGCCGAGGGACGGTCGGAGGTGAAGTCCATGCGGATCTTCACGAGTCCGCCCGACTGCATCCGGCAAAGCATCACGCAGCAGTCCTCGAGTTCGTAGGGCTTGCCCGCGGCGTCGACGTGGTGCTGTCCCGCGCCCACGGAGCAGACGCTCGTCACGCGGTCGCCGGGCATCCATTGCAGGATCGGCCCGAGGCTGTGCGTGCCGTAGGTGACGCCGTTGGTGCCCAGCGCCCACTTCCGCCGCCAAGGCGTGCGCTCGGTCAGGTCGCGCAGCTCGTGGAGATACTCGCCCTCGGCGTAATACGTCTTCCCGAAGAGCCCGCGGCGGACCATCTCCGTCACGATGCGCATCGGGCGGAAGTAGTTCATGTTCTCCGCCATCATGTAGAGGCCCTTGGCCTGGCGGCAGGCGAGGACCAGCTCGCGGCACTCCTCGATGCCGACCCCGGCGGGGACCTCGCTCATCACGTGCAGCCCGCGGCGGAGCGCGGCGATCGACTGCGGCACGTGCAGCGGCATGGGCGTGCCGACGACGACCATGTCGATCTTCGACTTGTCGATCATCTCGCCGAAGTCGGCCCATCTCTCGACGCCGGGGAATTTCGCGGCCGCGGCGTCGAGGGCCTCGCGGTTGATGTCGCAGAGGGCATGGAGGCGGACACCCGGGACGGGATGCGTGGCGAACCCGCCGCGGCCACAGGCGCCGACGACGCCGACGTTGAGGGATTCGAGGGTGGACATGGGAGGAGAGTTTAGGGTGGATCAATGTCGGCCCAGAGCCATTGGCCCAGAGCCATCGACCGCGAGCCGGCCGTGCCCGCGGTCATTTCTTCTTCGCTTCGGCCTTCGACTCCAAATCGGCGCGCAGCACGCCGATCTGGTTTTGATTGACGCCCGAGAGCTGGGCGGATTGCTTGTCGACCGCGTCGAGCATCGCGCGGGCGGCGTCGAAGCTGTCGGCGGCGATGAGTTCGCGGATCTTGGCGAAGGATTCGGTCGCGGCTTCGTCGGGCGACTTGGCGGCCGCGGCGGGCGTCTCGGGAGTCATGGCGGGCACCGCTGGGGCGGACGGCGTGGCCGGGACTTCAGGCGCGGCGGGAACCGCGGGGATCGCGGGGGTGGTTGGCGCCGGTGTCGCGGCTTCGGGGGCCGCAGGGGCCGCGGACTTCACGGCGGCGGCGGGGGCTGCGGCGGCCGGCGCCTCCTCCTTCTTCTCGCAGGCCACGAGGACCGAAATCGACCCGGCGATCAGGGCCACGATCAGGGCGTTGCGCATGTGAGGCTCCCAAGGGGGCTGGGCTTGTTCGCGTCGCGCGACGTAGCGCGACGGGCGAAGCCCGAAAAGAACGGGGCATGGGGTTGAACTATAACACCGCCGCAGACAGCATCACCCCCCATGGAAAGCATCACCGCCCCGCGCCGCGTCACTGACAAGCGTCTCGCCGGAGACGACGTCCGCCATCGCCTCGGGTCGTCGCGCTCACCCCACCCAGACCGCGAAGACGCGCGTCTTGTCCCCCGGCGCGCAGCCCGCGCCGGCTCCGCCTTGCGTGTAGAGCACCAGCGGCGTCGACATGTCCCGGCTGGGCCCGGGCAGCGAGAGGGTCGCGAGCCAATTGGCCGCGCCGGCGAAGGGCTTGCTCACCGGCGTGGCCTCGAAGGTCTGCCCGCGGTCGTAGGACGCGAGCAGGAAGCACTCGCACGACGCGTGGCCCCAGCGCTCCGCCTGGGGCGTGCCTGGGGCGACGGCCGTCGCGGCGATGAGGATGCGCCCCTGCGCGTCGACGGTCATGTTGCCGCGCTGCAGGTCCCACCCCGGGAGGCATGAAGCCAGCTTTTGGCTCTCCCATCGCCCGTCGTGGAGGCGGTTGAAGATCATGCCGAGCTGGCTGGCCCCTTCGTCGTGGGTGAGGGCGAGGAGGTCGCGGTTGGTGTCGATCGCCAGGCCGCCCATGGAGGGGCGGTCACCGTGGTGCGGGATGGCGAGGGCGTCGGAATACTCGGCGGGCAGCCGCGCGGGTCGGCCGTCGATGGAGGTCCAGGTCTCCCCGCCGTCGGTGGACTTGAGCCCGCAGACGCCCAGGCTGCGGTTGTCGCGCAGGCGGTAATACTCGAAGCCGCAGAAGAGCGTGCCGTCGGGGGCGATGGTCAGGGTCGAGCCGGTGAAGGTGTACCCGGGCGGGATGCGCTGCACGGAGAGCTTGGTGGTCAGGTCCCAGCCCAGCCCGGGGAGGCGGCGTTCGTAGAACGTGCCTTGGGGCTCGACGCCGCCGCGGTAGACCAGGTGGTCGCGCCCCTGCAGGTCGGTGTTGAGGCTGGCGTAGGTTCCGCCGTAGCCGGCGTTGCTCAGGCCTTCCCATTGGGTGCTGTCGTTGGGGCGGAGGGTCTGCTGGAGCTTGAAGCGGCCGTGGTTCCAGGGGGGCCGGCCAAGCGGGTCCCAGAAGGAGTGGGGCCCGTAGGCGATGCGGAGCCTGCCGTCGGGCGCGGCAGAGAGGGCGGGATTGGTGTGGTTGTCGCAGCCCTCGTCGAGCGCGAGCGTGGCCGACCATTGGCTGGTGGCGTGGTCGAAGCTGCGGACGCGCACGCCGGCGACCGCGTCGAGCCAGGTGACGTGCGTGGTCTGCCCGATGCGGACCGCCTTGTTGGTCATGTGGTAGGCGGTGGCGCGGGTGGAGCCGGCGTCGCTGAGTTCGAAGGGTTCGCTGAGGGTGACGCGGGGCATGGGGGAGGTTCCAGGGGAGGAGGGGGCTCCCTGATCAATAGCGGTCGATGCTCTCGCAGAACTCCTCGTCGGCGGGGGCGGCCTTGACGAGCATGTTGCGCGGGGCGTCGTCGCGGTGGAGCATGGTCGAGCCGGTGGGGGTCTGGAGGATCTTGGTGGGGCCGACGAGCCGGCAGCAGCCCGGGGCGTGGAGGACGGTGGCGACGCGGGCGGGGAGGTCGTTGTCGACCGAGACGCGCAGGCTGTTGATGCGCATGCGGGCGACCAGGCCGCGTTGGTGGATCTCGAGGATGACCTGGGCGCCGCTTCCGTTGCGCGAGGCCGAGCCTTGGCGCAAGAGGTCCTGCAGCCGGCCGAGCTCGCCGTTGAGGATGCGGGCGGCGTTGGGCGGGGGGGCGACGAACGTGGCCGCGACGGTCGCCGCGGGGGAGGTGTTACCGTTTCCATTTCCGGGGGCCGAGGCGAGAGCCGGCAAGTCGTCGCCCGCGATGACGATCTCGATCGCCTGCGTGAGCTGGCTGGGCGCCTGCTCGATGGGGATCACCGAGTCGACGATGATGCTCGGCTCCTCCCGGCGGCGGTCGACCTTGCCCTTCAGGAAGACCATCGCGTCCGAGACGATCAGCGGGGCGGCGACGGCGTAGGAATCGGAGAAGACCACGGCGTCGATCGCGCCGGTGGGGTCCTCGATGGTGAGCATCGCCATCTTCTGCCCGGCGCTGCGCCCGTTCTTCACCATCGTCGGGCGCACGCGGGTGAGCATCCCGCCGATGATCACCTCGGTGTTGGCCCGCAGCTTCTTGATGTCGGCGACGCTTGCGCTGCCGAAGCGGGCGAGCGTGTCGCGGTGCTGGTCGAGCGGGTGGGCCGAGGCGTAGAAGCCCAGCACGCTCTTCTCGAAGTCGAGCGTCTCGGTCTCGCTCCAGGGGGTGATCTTGGGGAGCGCCGCGGGCCCGCCTTTGTCGCTGTTTTTGTCGGCGGCCTTGCCGCCCGCCTTGGGCGCCGCCGCCTCGAAGGAGTCGAAGAAGCTCATCTGCCCCGAGTCGCGGTCGGCGGCGAGCGACTGCCCGGACTGGATCGCGCCGTCGAGCGCCTCGACCATCGCCGCCCGGCTCTTCTGCCCGTGGACGGAGTCGAACCCGCCGCACTTGATGAGGGCCTCGATCGTCGCGCGGTTGACCGAGCCCAGCGGGACGCGCTCGCAGAAGTCGAAGAGGCTCTTGAAGGCCCCGCCCTCGACGCGGGTCTTGATGATCGACTCGATCGCCTTGTCGCCCACGCCCTTGACGGCGCTGAGCCCGAAGCGGATGTGCCCGCGGTTGGCGTCGCGCTTCTCGCCCGGGGCGTAGACCACCGTGAAGCCGACGTCGGAGAGGTTGATGTCGGGCGGGCGGACCTCGATTCCCCGCCGGCCGTCGGGCAGCAGGGCCCGGCGGCATTCGTCGATGTACTCGACGACCTTCTCGATGCTCACCGATTCGAAGGTGAGCACCGCCGCCATGTACTGGATTGGGAAGAAGGTTTTCAGGTAGGCGGTTTGGTAGGCGATGATCGCGTAGCCCGTCGAGTGGCTCTTGTTGAAGCCGTACCCGGCGAACTTGAGGATCAACTCGAAGAGCTCCTCCGCCTGGGCCTTGCTGAGCCCCTGCTTGCCCGCGCCCTCGACGAAGGTGGGGCGCACGGCGTCGATGTCCTTCTGCTTCTTCTTGGAGATGTTCTTGATCAGCGTGTAGGCGGCGCGGAGCGGGATGCCGCCCAGGCCATGCACGATCTGCATGACCTGCTCCTGGTAGACCATGATCCCGTAGGTCTCGCCCGTGTACTGCTCGACGATCTTGTGGGCCTTGGGCACGGCCTCGCGCCCGTGCTTGCGGTTGTTGTAGTCGGGGATCAGCTCCATCGGACCCGGGCGGAAGAGCGCGTTGGCGGCGATGAGGTCCTCGAGGCGGTCGGGCTTCATCCCGATGAGCAGGTTGCGCATGCCGCCCGATTCAAACTGGAACACGCCCGCGGTCTCGCCCCGGCGGAAGAGGTCGAGCACGGACTGGTCGTCGTAGTGCAGGCGGTCGAGGTCGAGCGGGTCGTAGTCGGCGGGGACTTCGACAGGTGCGGATTCAGGAGACTTCCCCGCGGTTTTCTGGGCTGCGAGCACCGCGGTGCCGGCGAGGACCGTGTCGCGGATGGTCTGGGTCGAGAGCGTCTCGCGGATGAGCTTCTTGGCCCGCTCGATGATCGAGAGCGTGCGGAGCCCCAGGAAGTCCATCTTGAGCAGGCCGACCTTCTCTACCGTCGGGCCGTCCCACTGGGTGACGAGCTGGTCGGTCCCGGGCGGCTTGTAGAGCGGGATGATGTTGTCGAGCGGCTGGGTGGCGATGACGACGCCCGCGGCGTGGACGCCCGCGTGCCGCGCGAGCCCCTCGAGCCGGCGGGCGGTGTCGATCATCCGCTTGTGGGTCGGGTTGTCGTCGTAGAGCCTGCGCAACTCGGGCTCTTGGTCGAGCGCCTTGCCGATGGTGGTGCCCAGGGCCTCGCCCACGAGCTTGCAGACCTTGTCGACCTCGCCGAGCGGGACGTTGAGGACGCGCCCGACGTCGCGGATCGCGGCCCGGGCCTTGAGCGTCCCGAAGGTGATGATCTGGGCGACGTGGCCGTATTTGAGCTTGACGTAGTCGATGATCGCCTGCCGGCCGTCCTGGCAGATGTCGATGTCGATGTCGGGGTATTCGGAGCGGTCGGGGTCGGTGAAGCGCTCGAAGAGCAGGCCGTAGCGCACTGGGCAGGCGTTGGAGAGGCCCAGGCAGTAGCCGACCATGGTGCCGACGCCCGAGCCACGGGCGTTGGCGGGGATGCCGCGGCGGCGGGCCTCGTTGACGAAGTCCCAGACGATCAGGAAGTAGGCGGAAATCTTCTTGTCGGCCAGCACCTTCAGCTCGCGCTCAAGGCGCGTGCGGTGCTCGTCGGTGATCCCCTCGGCCCCGTAGCGCCACATCAGCCCCGCCTCGGCCAGCTCGCGCAGGGCCTGGTCGCACTTGGCCTTCAGGACCTCGGGCGTGATTTCCTTGTCCTGGATCTCGTCGAAGGGCTGGAGCTGGAACTGGGCGCAGAAGGCCTGGTACCACGCGGTGGAGCCGACGCTGGGGGCGGGCTCCGCGAGCGGCGAGGCCTTGGATTTGCGAGTCGTCGCCGCGGGGACTTCCGGGGGCGCCTGCTTCTCGATCTTCACGACCGGCGCATGACTGACCTTGAAATCCAGTTGAAGCTCGCACATCTGGGCGATGCGCACCGTGTTGGCGCAGGCCTCGGGCCAGCGGCGGTGGTCCGACGCGGCGTACATCTCCGCGCCGCTCTTCAAATAGAGCTGCGTGGGGTAGTGCATCCGCGAGGTGTCGCTCACCAGCTTGCCGGTGGAGATGCAGCAGAGCGCGTCGTGCGGGGCGTGGTCGTCCTCGAGCAGGAAGTGGACGTCGTTGGTCGCCACCACACCCACGCCCAGCTTGTCGGCCAGGTCGATCAGTTCGGGGTTGACCTTGTCCTGCTCGGGGATGTGCTTCTGGATCTCGATGAAGAAGCGGTCGGCCCCGAAGATCGAGATGTAGAGCTCGGCGATCTCGCGGGCCCGCTTGCGGTTGTCCTGCATCAGCGCGGAGGGGATCTCGCCGCCCAGGCAGGCGCTGGTGGCGACGAGGCCCGCGGAGTGGCGCTGGAGGACCTCCTTGTCGATGCGGGGCTTGTAGTAGAAGCCCTCGGTGTAGGCGATGGAGCCGAGCTTCAGGAGGTTTTGGTATCCCTCGCGGTTTTGGGCGAGGAGGACGAGGTGGTAGCCGCCGTCCTTGTGGCCGGTGGAGGTGCGGTCGCCGCGGGCGCCGGGGGCCATGTAGGCCTCGATGCCCACGAGGGGCTTGACGCCCTCGGCCTTGCAGGTGTTGTAGAAGTCGACGAGCCCGAAGAGGCAGCCGTGGTCGGTGATGGAGACGGCCGGCTGCTCGAGCTCCTTCGCGCGGCGGACCAGGTCGCCGATGCGGCAGGCGCCGTCCAGCAGGCTGTACTGGCTGTGGACGTGCAGGTGGACGAATTGGCTGGACGGGTTCGCCATCCCTGGCGTGCTCCGGGCGGACGGGGAAGGGGCGGTGCAGATGAAGCGATGCGGGACTGTCCGAGTTTACCAAGGCGACGCGGCAGGGAATAGCGCGGCGAAGAGGCCCGGTGGAATGGGCGGGGCGGGCAGGGCGCGATTTCGCATGAACGGCGTGCAAATGCCCGTCCGCAATGGTGAAAAGGCCGAGTCACCGCAGCACCGCCGCGCGCACGACGCCCCGTTTCGCGGCGCCGGCCTGCGTCTCCGTCCAGAACACCGCAAAGCCTCCCCCCTCCGCCCCGTTCGCGCTCCGCAGCGCCGCCAGCCGCGGGTGCGTCGGCGCGACGGCCTCCGCGACTGAGAGTTTTTGCGGAGGGCCCCACGTCTTCCCGCGGTCGGGCGAGGTCGAGGCGAAGATCGCCCGGCCTTCCCCGGCGCGTTCCCCGGAGTCGGAGCCCGCGTCGGCGTCCCACGTGACCGCCATGCGACGAGCATCCAGCGCCGCGGCGTCGCTGTGGCGCGAGCCCGTCGTCGCGCCTCCGCCCACGCGCGTCGGCTCGCCCCAGGTCGCGCCCCCGTCGGGCGAGACGAGCACGTGCACCCCCGCCTGCCCCTCCTTGCCGGTCCAGACCGTCGCGAGCAAGGCCGGCTCCGCCCGCGCGTCGGCGCCCGCCGCCAGCGGCGCGACGGCCAGCCCCCCGCCCACATGCGGGCAGCCCTCGAACTCCCAGCCGAACGCGCCGACGCGCCCCGCCTGCTGCCAACCCTTTCCGCCGTCGCGCGAGCGGGCGAGGCCCATGTCGCTTGGCTTGTAGTCGCGGTAAAGCGCGTAGACGCGCCCGCCCGGCCCCGTCGCCGCGGCGTTCCAGCAGCAGGCGCAGATGAGCGGGTCGACCATCGTCGCCGGTTCCCACGTGCGCCCGGCGTCGGGCGAGCGCGTCGCCCAGAGGCTGCGCTCCTTCCCATTCGCATCGAGCCAAATCAAGTGGAACGTCCGCCCGTCCGCCGCCAGCGCGACGAAGCGGTAGCCGTGCTGCGCGGCGTCGCCCGACGGGCGCGTCGTCGCGCCCGGGCGGAGCGTGGCCGCGGGGTCGGGCCCCGGCCGCCACGTCCTCCCGCCGTCGGCCGAGAGCGCCGAGGCCAGCAGCCCCGTGCCCATCGCGCCCTCGCCGGGCGTGGTCCACACGGCCAGCAGCTCCTCGCCCCGCGCGACGATCCGCGCGTCGCTCCCGCGGTGATGCCGAAGCCCCGCCGGCGCGCCGGCGTCCACGCGCACCGGCGCGGACCACGTCTTCCCGCCGTCGAGCGAGCGGGCGTGGTGGAACGTCATCGGCCGATCGCCGCCCACAGGGGCGCGCAGTCCCGCGAGCAGATGCAGGGCCGTGCCCGACTCGCCCACATCGGCATAGACGTCGAGGCTCTCGACGCTCCCGGGGAATTCGGGCGCGGTGATCGACGACGCCGAGGGCTGGGTGGCCGGCGCCGTCTGCGGATTCAGTTGCCCAAAAGCCGGATTGAAGAGCACCAGCGACAGCAGCGCCGCGCAAACCGCCGCGAAGCCCCGGCCCGACTGCCCTTGACGGACAGTCGGGCCAGGTGATGTTCGCGTCGTCGCCCCGGAACGAGGCGCACCAGTCGCATTGACCAACCATGCGTGCGACGAGGTGTGGGGCTTCATTTCAGGTCCCACAACGTGTCGAGGTAGGCCGGGTCGTTCACATCCGTGATCACGCCCGCCACGCTCGTCGGCCGCCACGAAGGCGAGACGCCCACGCCCAACGCGTAATCAGGCAGCGCGGGATAGATCGGCGGAGCGATCTTCGCATACGCCCCGTGCCCGTCGGCCCACCCGACGTTGAAGCCCTCGCCCCCGTGGTGCCGCGGGTTCGGCCGGGCCAGCCCCGTCGAGAAGACGTACTGCGGCGACATCAAATGCGTCGAGGCGATCGCGTCCCCGCGGTCGTTGATTCCCCCGTCGCCCAGCAGCACCGTCTCCCCCGGCTTGTTCACGCGCTCGATCTTCTGCCAGTTCGTCGTGGTGTTGAAGCCGTAGCTCGCCTCCAGCGCGGCGCCGGTGGCGACGTTGGTCAGCCGCTTGTTGCCCGGGCAGTTCCAGACCGACTTGCCCGCGTCGGCGTTGTTCTCGCCCGCGCCGGCGTAGGGCAGCAGCGCCTTCTTGCGGTCGTTCCCCGCCGAGAACCCGATGAAGACCGTGTTGTCCACCGCGTAGTTGTAGTTGCACGCGGCCAGATACTTGACGTTCGAGAGGCAGATCGCGTCCTTGGCCGACTCGCGGGCCTGCCCCAGCGTGGGCAGCAGGATGCCGATCAAGAGCGCGATGATCGAGACGACAACGAGCAGTTCGATGAGGGTGAAGCCTGGGCGCGCGGCGGGCGCGCAATGCGGACGACTATTGAGCCGTTCCATGTGAACAAATCCGATTCAATGTGAAAAGCGAAGCCCGAACGGGAAGGATGCGGAGGCCGACGCATCGCGGTCCCGCGAATGCAGTCACAACGCAGCCACGTGGATCGATTCGATCCGTCGCGGCGCATCGTGGGCGTTCGTTGGCGCGGGGGCGTCAGGCGTGGTTTTGAATGGGGTTGACCGTCACGCGAGGGGGGCGAGGGCCCGCGGCGGGTCGCGCCCGCGGGTGAGGGGCGCGAGGTCGATGCCCGAGAGGGCGAGGAAAGGCGCGGGCTCGATCTCCGCCAGCAGGTACGAAGGCGGAGGTGTGAAGCGGAACTCCGGCGCGGGCTGTGTGACGCCCACGATGTAGCAGACGAAGCAGGCCCGGATGCGCTCCTCCGACGGGGCGGCGGGGGTGGATGGGGCGCACGGAGCCTTCGATTCGCCCGTCATCGCCTTGTTCGCGCAGCAGCTCGTGGAGATCGTCGCGCCCGGCAGCGTGATCTGCCCGCGCTGGTGCGCGGGGACGATCAGCCCGTACCAAAGGCAGATCCACAGGAGGGCCGGGATGCGGAAGCGCGCGAGCGACATCGTGGACGAGCCTATAGCGCTGGGTGGAGGGACGTCAAGGATGAACGAGGCCAAGGCGAGCGACGCGGGCCACTCTCTGCCCCTCTCCCGAAGGGAGAGGGGCAGAGCGGCAGCAACCGTTCGTCCCTTACTTCACCATCTCCCGCGAAACCTTCCCCAGCGCCGGCACGCGCCAGCGCCACGCCCCCTCGCGGCTGCGGGTGGTCACCACCACCTCCGCGCCGTCGCCCTTCCCCACGACCGCCTCCGCGTCCACCGCTTGCCCATCAAGCGCCCAGACCGACACGAACACCGCGTTCGCCGCCTTCGCCCGCACGATCAGCGCCGACCGGGGCTGGGGCGCCTCGCGGTCCCCGATCGGCGTGCGCTTGTCGGGCACGGGGTCCTTCGCCACGATCAGCTTCGCCCCCTCGGCCTCCGGCAGCCACAGCCTGCCCCGCACCTTCGGCCCACCCGCGGGATCGAAACCCAAATCAATCGGGCCTCGTGCCGCGGGATGCACCCACGCGTCGGTGAAGTAGCGGTACCCCCGCCGCTGCCCCAGGTCGATCGCCTGCGCACCGCTCGGCCGCGCCGGCTCGCCGTGGCAATGCAGCGACCAGTCATACAGCCGCGGCGACGCGCCCTCCGCCCGGAAGACGTCGACCAGCAACTCCTTCGTCAGCGCCACCGAGCGCGTGATGCGCATGCCCTGGTAGACGTTGTCGTTCGTCGCCGCCGCCGCGCTGAAGCCCTTCCCGGGCTGGAACGAAATGAGTTCGCTGTCGCTCAGCGTGTCGCGCCAGAAGTCGCTCTCCCAAGGCGAGTCGGTCTCGTAGTCGAAGGGGAACTGCGAGGCCTCGTCGACGCTGAGCGTGTTGTGGGCGATCGTCGCGCGGTGCCAGTTGAGGTGGCGCGGGTCGCCGTAGCCCGCGTCGTAGACGTGGGGCGAGTGCGTGAAGCGCTTGCCCCCCGCGTGGATCTCCAGATGCAGCGACGCGGGCGAGCGGTGCCCCGCCCAGTCGGGTCCGAAGTAGAGGTAGGCGCAGGGCGCATCCTCGCGCGCGGCGTCGGAGCGGAGGATCGCGGAGCCGTGGACGGGGAAGAGCGAGCAGCCGTCAACGTGCTTGCCGACCAGCGAGATCGAGGCGTCCTTCGCGAGCGGGTTCTCCCCCGCGGGGAACGACCGGCCTTCGAGGCGGATGAACTCCAGGTCGCCGTCGGCGCTGCGCATCCAGGGCGGCAGCGGCGATCCGGGCTCGCCGGGATAGCTCGCGATCGAGCGTTGCATGACCCATGCGTAGCGAGGGTCGCCGGAGAATTCGAACCCGCGGGCGAAGAGCGGGCACCAGACCCAAGACCCGCGGATGTTGCCCAGGATCTGGTCGTGGAGGTTGGAGTAGTCGCCGTTGGAGAACATCTGGTACATCATCGCGTCGAGGCCTGCCGCGAGATGCTTGAGCCCTTTGGGCCCCCAGCCGCGGTGCTGGTCGAAGCCGTCGTCCTGGTTGAGCGAAGGGAACCCGCGCGTCCAGATGTTCACGCCGGCGTTGTCGAGCACCGTCGCGGTCTCGAAGAGCCCGCCCATCACGAGCATGTGGTAGCCGGTGGTGCCCTCCCACTGCATGCCGTCGGCGAGCAGGTCGTGGCGGAGCTGGTGGATGAGGCCGTAGCGCCACCCGCTTTCGCGCATGCAGCCGTAGAGGGCGTCGTGGGCGATTTGCTTGTCGCCCAGGGCGACGCCGATGGCGAGCCGGGCGAGGATGTTGAAGACGTTGTGGTTGTTGCAGGTGCGGTGGCTGATGCGGTCGAGCTCGCGCGGGAGGGCCGCCAGCGCGGTGCGGAAGAGCGCGTCGTCGGCGGGCTCGAGGCCCGACGCGGCGAGCAGGTCGTAGAGCTGCGCGAGGGCGAGCACCGCCTGGGATTCATAGCCGGTCCACTTCAGCCGGGGGACTCCCAGCGCGAGCGACCGCATCGCGGCCAGGGCGCGCTGGCGGTGCTCGGGGCGGGCGTTGAGCGCGAAGGCGACCGCGTTGCGCAGCGCGGGGCGGAGCGCCTCGTGGAACGAGCCGTGCGTCTCGACCGGCGCGGGGACCGCCGGCGAGGGCTTGTCGAGCCCGCACTTCTCCAACATCGACTTGTGCGCCGCGACGTCGATCGGCTCCCCCGCGGCGACTCGCGCGTTGGCCCGCGCGAGATGCCCCGCGGTCGTGAAGACGCGCGGCTGGGCCGTCATCCTCGGCATCACCTCGAAGGGGTCGTAGTCGGGGCGCTGGAGCAGATCGGGATGGGCCTTGGGCGTGATCGGGTCGGGGTACATGCGGGTTCTCGGGTTTGGGGCGAATGGAGTCTGGGTGCCACATGCCATCGTACTCGTGGCATGTGCTTGGGCGCGAGGGCGTGCGAAAGCGCCCGAAACCCCGGAACCCCGGAACACGGAACCCCGAGCGC
>JAPLMQ010000148.1 GCA_026386955.1 Planctomycetota bacterium | reverse complement strand
GCGTTGATCATCTCGGGATGCTTTGCGATGGGCTCAGTCCGGCCCTCTCACAATCCCAGGAGCATGCCCTTTGCCGGCAGCGGAGGGGCCGCGACGGCAATTCGGAATCAACTTGGCGGAAAGTCGACTCGCTGGCATCGAGTTCGGCGTCGAATGCATGATGCGATTCATCCATCCGAGGCCTCTGGGGCGGGTGAAGCGGCGTTGAAGCCGCCGCCCCAACTGGTGATGTGGCGCAAGACACTCGCCGGGTTGCCTGAAGTGACGGAACACCCCGGCGTTTCCTGCCGGTCGATGCGCGACGGGGACGCCTCGGCCTGGGACACGATTGTCTCCGAGGCGTTCGGCTGGCCCGAGCCATCCGGGCATTTCGAGGCGCACATGCGCCACGACCCCTCCTTTGCCCCCGAGCGGGTCTACTTTGTGCTGCGCGACGGCCTTCCGGTGGCAACGGCCTCGGCGTGGTGCAAGCCCGACAAGTTCGGCGTCGACGTGGGGTACCTCCATTTTGTCGCCGTGCGTCCCGGCCACACGAACCGCGGCTTGGGCACGCTCGCGAGCCTGGTGGCTCTTCACGCGATGGCCGCTGACGGCCGGACCTCGGTGGTCCTGCTCACCGACGATCACCGGCAGGCCGCGATCTCCATTTACCTCAAGCTGGGCTTTTCTCCGCTCGTGACCCACGAGAGTCACCGGGATCGATGGCGGGACGTGTTCGGCAAGCTGCCCGACCCGTCGCTGGTCCAGAAGTTCGCCGACGACCTGGATGCCGACGTGTGATGCTCCGCGTCCCCCCAATGCGCGATGGCCGGCGGACCATGCGGCGATGCCCTCGCCGCGGGTGTCGGTCGGCAGGCGGCATCTCGCCATTCAGCACGCCTTTGCCTTGTCCGGTGATCAAGAGCCAATCGGGTTCCGCGTGAACCACGCATGCCGGCGAGGAACGTTCGTGCGGTCCGGTGGCCACGAAGTCTCAATACGGGTCGGGCGCGGCCGTGCTGGATCTGCGCGGGCAGCCAGCTCGCAACGGGTCCTGCCCGGGTATGCGTCCGGTGCGGGTGATGTCATAATCGACTTGCACCCCGAAACAACCTGGCGGACAACATGACCTTCAAGTTCAGCGACCAGCACATCATCGAACGACATTCCCTCGGCTACACCGTCTTCCGTCAGATCATCCCGCCCTCGCTCCTCCGCGATCTCCGCAGGGCCTGCGAGCCCGTCCACGGGATCGCCCGCAAGAGCGGGCCACGGGCCATGCGCCTCACGGGCGTCGCGCGTCATGGCCTCGACTGCCAGGCCTTCAAGGATTATGCGCAGCTCCCGGCGCTCAACGACGCCGTCTCGCGCGTGCTCAACGCCCCGCACACCTACGGCGACACCGGCGGCATGGCCATCCTCATCGAAACCGCCGACATCCCCGTCACGCAGGCCTGGCATCGCGACGCGGTGGAGTCCCAGATCCCCGAGGAGCACCGCGCCGAGTTCAACCGCGCCGTGCTCCTTCCGACCCTCATCAACCAGGTCAACTGCCCGCTCTACGAAGACTCCGCGCTCTGGTATGTCCCCGGCAGCCACATCCGGGCAAACCTCCCCAGCGAGGTCGCCGCCTCAAAGTCGACCATCCTTGTGGGCGATCACTTCACCAACGAGGAACGCGAGCGGCTGGGCGTGCAGTACTGCCGCGGCATGCCCGGGGCGACGTGCCTCGCCATGGACGCGGGTGGGCTGGCACCTTGGGTCCGTGCTCACGTACCGCAAGCGAGCCACCATCCACGACGTGGTCTTCTCGCCGGAGTCACGCGCGTGGTTCGCCCTGTGGAACGGGTGGAAGGCGGAACAATCCCGGCGCGTCCGCGAGCAGACGGCGGCGAACAGCCTCTGATCCCAACCCGCGTCGTCCCATGCGATGGTCTCCATGACTCGCGCCGTCATCCGTGGGGGTGTTCCGAAACGTGACGCCGATCATGGCACGCCCCCCGGAAGGCTGGGTGACGCGCGCGGCCTGCAGGGCACCCCCCCTATAGCGAAACCCTCGAACGCGCGCACGGGGTGGCCACATGGTAAGCACCCAGTTGACCTTGAGATGACGACCGGCTCCCCCTTGGACAAGCTCACTCCTAGCGGGAATCAAGTGTTTGCCGATGTCCTCGAACGGCTGCAGGATGCTGTACGCTTCGCGACAACCGATTGAAGGTGCAATTGCGACTCCATCGAATGTTGGCCGGGTTCGACAGCTTCGGCAGCGCCGCCGGACCCCTTTCCTCGCAGTGTCACTGCGAGGGCGTGGGGACTTCAGCCGGCCTTGGCGCGTCCCTATGCTTTTCTCAAAGAGGGACTCATTCGGCACCCATTCACCTGGGACGTCTCGCTTGGCTGGCAATGCGAGGCCCTCACGACGACCCCTTCCACAAAGGCGGCTTAATGCTGTTCAAACCAATGGCGATCGTGATCGTGGCAATGCAATTGATCGCGTTGTCGAGCGCGGCGGCCCAGGAAGCTGACCCAGGGCAGACCTATCGGCTCTATGAGGGGATCACCGCCTACGTCAACAACCCCGACGGCACGGACTTTTCAGTTCGCTTGGACGTGCGCGACATCAACCTGATGTCGCAAGGGCCGCGAGAGGTGATGTTCAAGGTCTACGGCCCCAATGGCCGCCCCCTCGTGCGCGAGGTCATCCCCGACGATGGCATCACCCAGGGCGCCTTCCCCGAGCGCATCGGAGGATGGTGCGAGGAACTTCAGTACTACGCGTCGCTCTACGCGGTGGGCACCAAGCCGTCCTTCCGATGGAGCGCCTGGTCGGACCCCAAGCGCCTCAAGGCGGTGCCCGCCCGCACCTTCGAGCGGCAGATCAAGGGCGGCGGCAAGGGCGTCTACCGCGTCGTCCTCGCGGGCGCCAACGACCATTTCGTGACGCTCAAGCTCTCGCCCGACCTCAAGTACGGCCTGGTTGGCCACCCCAACTGGCTCCACGGCTCGGGCAACCTGCTCAAGAAGCGCTACATCTACATCCCCAAGGACACGACGGGCGTCTTCTTCGCCATCGCCGAGCCCGATCAATTGCCCACGCGCACCTTCAAGCTCACCGCGCCGGACGGCAAGGTGCTCTTCGAGGGCAAGGCCGCGGGCGGGTACGTGCGGCTCGGCGGGCAGGCCTGGAAGGAGACGCCACTCAAGTTCGAGAAGCCCGCCGAATTCGAGGGCAAGCTGCTCACGCTGGAGGTCTCGGATGGAGCGGGCGACTATCTCGTGCGCGTCACGCTCCAGCAGCCCAAGGAAGGCGCGTTCAAGGACTACGTGGGCATGGGCAGCCTGGCGATCTTCTGCGAAGACCCGCAGCTCGCGACGGCCCTGCAGGGCGGGACCTTCATCGAGGACGGCCTGGTCTTCTGGCACCCGCTCCAATCCCGCTTCCACCGCTGGCTCAAGGCCCACGCGCTCGATGGTGATGAAAAGCAGAAGGCCCTGCGCAAGGACCTCGAGGCGATCTTCAACGGCTTCCGGCTGCTGGAGACCAGCGACGGGCGCGGCACGGCGCTCTGGACCAACTGGAACTACGCGATGGGCTACTACGGCTTCAAGATCTGGCGCGTGAGCTGGCAGGTGATGGCCCGGGAGGACGTGCCCGAGGAGCTCAAGGCCATCATTCGGGAAGGGCTGATCATGGCCGGCGACCGCATGAGCTTCGCCGTGACCACCGAGGCCGTGAACGGCAACGCCTTCGCGCAGATGCCCATCGCGCTGTGGTACGGCCAGCGGGCCACGGGAGACCCGATCCTCAAGGAGCGGTTCGAGGTCTTCTGGGACCGCTGGAAAAACGAGGGCTGGGGCCCGGGCCTGGGCGTGAGCAAGTCGGGCGACGCGCAGGAATTCCTCGCCCACGACATGCACTACGGCTCCTACATCATGGACAACTGGAAGGCGACCGGGAACACCTGGGTCCGCGAGGGCGGCATCCTGGGCGACGCCAAGGACGACCCGCGGTTCCAGCAGGTGATGGACCGCTACCACGAGCTCTATAGCTATCTCTATTGCCGTGAGATGGACAAGCGGCCGGCGCCCGCCAACCCCTGGTCGGCCCGCACCCACATGCACCCGCACCACGAGGCCGACAACTGGGAGTCGCCCGCCCACGCCTGGAAGGGCGACCCCGGCCCGGACCTGACCGTGAGCGTCAACGGCGGCGACGAATGGTTCGCCGCCCGCCGCAAGGGCTACTACGCCGTCACCTTCCACGGGCGCATCACGCCTGAGTGGAAGAGTCGCTGCTTCCCGGGCCAGTTGGGCTTCGGCGGCGGAATCCTCTGCCAGCTCACCGTCCCCGGCAAGGGACCCGTCCTAGTCTCGACGCAGACCGAGTCCTACGGCACGGGCATGGACCCGAGCAATTGGCGCAACATGCGGATCCACTCGCTGGTGGGCGAGTGCTGGGACGGCAAGCCGCTGATCGCCGCGATCAGCCTGCACGAGGACGCGAAGCTCGAGGGCAACACCGTGACCAGCTCGGGCGAGGTGCGCAACGCCCACGTCAAGGTGGCGCGCGGCTACACCTTCGCCGCGGACGGCGTCGATTGCTGGGTGAAGCTCGCCGAATCCGACTTCGGGCCGATCATGTCGGTCTGGAGCTGGGACCGCAAATGGTCGGAGGTGAAGGTGGCCTATGAGATGATCCCCTTCATGCCCAAGGACCCCACCGGGAAGGTCGACACGAAGGTGACGCTCCTGGACGCCAAAGGCGGCAGCGTCGGGCCGGCGACCACCACGCCGACCGAGGCCAAGGCCATCCACATCGACCGAGGCGGGTTCGGCGTGGACATCCAGCTTGAGAACCCCGCCAAGGTGCTGCTGGGCGGGAACAGCACCGTCATGGTGCAGATCGCCGAAGAAGGCCCCAAGCCCACGCCGGCGGAGAAGGTCGCGTTGAAGTACCGGATCGTGCCGTTTGGCAACTGACGCGCTCGAATTGGGCAGGCTGGGGGGGTCTGCTTGCGGTCGGTCTTGACGACGACAGCGCGTGGCGACGAGTGCGCGAGGACGTCGTCTCTGCACCGGGCCCGAGCGGTATCAACGGGGAGTGGGGGGCTTTGACATCGATTTCATGCAAGGCCGGGGGCCAATTGGGGGAGGGCACCTTGTAAGGCACGACCACTGCCTGTGGCGGAGCTTGGCACTATGCCGTCGCGCGGGGGCCTGAAGTGAGACCCTCGACCCCATGGCAGCGGGGCGGCCAACGCCAAAAGCGGCTGCCCACGATCATTAGTAAGCATGCTGCTGTCTCTGGCCTACTCGAACTGCGGGGAGCTATAACCGAAACCTGTGGATGAGATCGTGAAAAAGGCGGCGTACCTTGGGTGTATCTGACGCACCCACAAGTGCCCAACACGGGCAAAGGACGCCACCATGAATGAAGCTGCCCCTGATTCGATTCCGTTTCCAGCCGCCGATCCGTCGATACCTGCTCAGCGCGATCTGCTGACCCAGGTCTTGAGCAACGGTGCCCAGCAGATGCTGATCCGCGCCGTTGAAGCGAGCTATGGTCAAATCCTGTGGACGGCGTGATCAGGCGGCCTGCTGCTTCTCGCCGTCCGTGAACGTCACGCCGGCGATGTCCGCAACGACTTTCGCTGTTACGGGAGGGCGACCGGCGTGTTGCCTGGCAACAGGATGTCGGGGCGACACAACGCCGCGCCCTCACCTGTTAACTACCGGGGTGGGGTGTGAGATGGCTGCGACAGGAAATCCTGATGCCTGCTGACCTGCACCCAGACGCGATCCGCCACTCGCGCAAGTTCTCGGCGGCGGGAACAATCAGGGCGTCTTGGCTTCGCCGTCACCATTCGTGGGCCGGGTCGTGGCAGGCTGTGACGCTTCCCGCCGGACCGCCTTCGCACACAGCTCCAGATACGTCCGCTCCTTCTCGTCCTTCGTCGCGGTCATCGCCTTCGCGTACTCGCGGCCAGAGGCGGAGAGGCAATCCGCTCGCGTGAGGCTGCTCTTGAACGGCAGGTCGTCGGCCATCTCCCAATAGCATCGCGCAAGGATCAACGGCGCCACTTCAGCCCCGCCGGATCGAGCCTTCTCCAGCAATTCAACGGCCCATCCGTTGAGGCCTCGAAAGGCGTACCAGTTCCCGAGCACGGCCAGTGCGGCGGAGTCGTTGGGATCCTTGTCGAGCGCCGACTGGGCCATCGGCATGGTGGTCTCAAACTCGAGGAAGCGTGGCACACGAGAAAAATCCCGCACATTGAGGGTCTTGTCGGCGCTCCCGGACAGGAGGGTGTGCCCATCGCGACTCAATGCAATGCTGGAGATGTAATCGGAGTGCCCAAGGAATGTGCGAATCTCCTTGCCGCTGTTCAGATCCCATGCCTTGATCGATTTGTCCATGCCCGCCGAAAACACGGTGCGGCCGTCGGGAGCGAATGCGACGCCCATGACATAATCACTGACAGAATCACTGTGCCCCGTGAACGTGCGAATCGTCATCCCGGTCGAAAGATCCCAGAGTTTGAGGGTTTTATCCTCGCCGCCGGACAACGCGGTGCGGCCGTCGGCGCTATGGGCGACACTGCGTACCGGCCCGGTGTGCCCGGCAAAGGTGCGGACTTCCTTCCCAGTGGACAAGTCCCAGAGCTTCAGCGTCTTGTCATTGCTGGCCGAAATGGCTCGCCGTCCATCGGGGCTGAAGGCGGCGGCATGCACCCGGTCGGTGTGCCCTGTAAGCGTACGGATTTCGTTCCCGCTGGCCACATCCCAGAGTTTGAGCGTCTTGTCCGTGCTTCCCGAAAGCGCTTCGCGGCCATCGGGGCTGAGCGCGACGCAAAAAACGCTGTCGGAGTGTCCCGCCAGAACGCGGAGTGTCTTGCCGCTGGCCAAGTCCCAAAGCTTGGCCGGTTCATCTCCTGAGCCACCTGTAAGTGCCGTACGACCATCTGGCCCAAAGGCGACGCCATCGACAAAGTGCTCGTGTCCGAAGACTGAGCGGAGTGTCTTGCCCGTCGCGAGGTCCCAGAACTTGAAGTTCTTCCCCCCGCCAAACCCTGCCCTGTACGATGTATCCCCAACCGTGATGGTCGTAGCCTCGGAGGCGCCCGACATCGCGGTGCGGCCGTCGGGGCTGATGGCGACGCTCTTCACGGCCCCTATGTGGCCCGTCAGAGTTCGGACTTCCCTCCCGGTGCTCAGGTCCCAGAGTTTGAGCGTCTTGTCCCAACTGCATGAGATCGCGGTGCGTCCGTCCGGGCTGAACGGAACGCCTCCGACCCTACCGGCATGCCCGGTCAGCGTACGAATGTCGATGCCTGTAGACAGGTCCCAATGCTTGATGGTGTCGCCGCTCGACGAGAGCGCGGTGCGGCCATCGGGACTGAACGTCACTCTCCAGACGCCCCCGGTGTGCCCCGTGAACGTGCGGATCACTTCACCCGTCTCCAAGTCCCAAAGCCTCAGCGTCTTGTCTTCACTCCCCGAGAGCGCGACGCGGCCATTGGGACTGATGGCGACGTCATACACCCAGCTATTCACATTGAAATTGCGGAGTTCCTTGCCGGTGGTCAGATCCCAAAGCTTCATGCTCTTGTCCACGCTTCCGGAGAGCGCCGTGCGGCCGTCGGGGCTGAATGCGACGCGTCCGACGCCCTTGGTGTGCCCCGTTAACGTGCGGATCACTTCACCCGTCTCCAAATCCCAAAGTTTGAGCGTCTTGTCTCCACTCCCCGAAAGTGCGGAGCGACCATCGGGGCTGAAGGCGACGCTATTCACGCTGTCGGCGTGCCCGATGAATGTGCGAACATTCTTGCCTGTGGATAGGTCCCACAGCCTGAGGGTTTTTTCCGGACTGCACGAGAGCGCGGTACGTCCGTCGGGACTGATGGCGACGCAACCGACGGACTCGCTGTGCCCCACGAATGTGCGGACAACCCTGCCGGTGGGTAGATCCCAGAGCTTGAGCGTCATGTCGGGGAGCCGCGATCCCGAGAGCGCCGTGCGGCCGTCGGGCCCGAACGCGACGTGGAGGACCGGAGCGGTATGCCCCGAAAGGGTGAGGATCGCGGGCGGCGACGTCGAGTAGGCTTCGCACAAGGCTTGGTCGGCCCGATCGGGTGCTGCCTGAGAAGCCACATACTTCTCGCGAGCCTCGCGATAGGCGGCCTTCGCTTCGACCCATTTCCCTTCAAACGCCATGCGGTCGCCGAGCGAGACAAGGCCATCGGCGGCGTCGATCGCGTTTCGCCGGGAATCGTCCCGGGCGGTGACGGCCGCCGCCTCATTCTGGGTTGCCGCGCTGCGGGCTTCGTCCGTGGCCTGACGCGCGGTGACGGTCGCGGCCCGCGCCTCCTCCGCCGCTCGACGCTGCGCTTCGGCGACCTCCAGGGCCGCTCTTGCCCGCACCGCCTGCCACGTCGTCGTCGCCATTCCCAACACCAGCACCAGGAACACGGCCGCGAGCCCGCCAACCAGCGCTTTGTGGCGCCGCGCAAACTTGCTGGCCTGGTACCACGTGCTTGCCGGACGGGCGGCGATGGGCTGGTCGTTGAGATACCGCCGGATGTCGCTCGCCAGTTCCGAGGCCGATGCATACCTGCGTTCCCTCTCCTTCGCCATCGCCTTGGCGATGATCGTCTGCACGTCCCCGCCGTACTTGCGGTCGATGTTGCTCAGCGGCGTCGGCTCGTCCTCGCAGATGATGCGCACGGCCTCGATGACGACCGCCTGTTTGAGGTCATAAGGCAGTTTGCCCGCGAGAAGCTCATAGGCGATCACTCCCATCGCGTAGATGTCTGAACGCGTGTCGAGCTTGTCGACCTCGCCACGCGCCTGCTCGGGGCTCATGTAAGGAAGCGTGCCGACCAGTTGGCCGACCTGGGTCTCCATCGTCGTAAGTTGCGCCTCGTTGCCGGCGATCTTGGCGAGGCCGAAGTCGAGGACCTTGGGTTGGCCCGTCGCGTCGACGAGGATGTTGCCTGGCTTGAGGTCGCGATGGACCACGCCTTGCTGGTGCGCGTATTGCACGGCATCGCAGACGCGGGTGACGAGTTCGAGGCGGGCACGCAGTTCGAGATGGTTGTCGTTCGCATGGCGCGTGAGCGATGTGCCACGAACCAGTTCCATCGCGAAATAGGGCTGCAGCAGGCCGCCTTCGTGGGCGGTCCCCGCCTCGTAGACCTGCGCGATGCCGGGATGTTGCAATCGGCCAAGCACCTCGGCCTCACGCTCGAACCGCTTGAGCAACGAGGCCGAAACGAAGCCGGGCTTGATGACCTTGAGCGCTACGGTGCGGTTTGGGCGGGCCTGCTGCGCCTCGTAGACCGCGCCCATGCCTCCGACGCCCAGGAGCGAGAGGATCTTGAAGGAGCCGATCTGGGCGGGGAGAGCCGCGTGTCGAGCCACAATGGGCGAGGCGAGCGTTTCCTGTGAGGCTCCGGCCTCGGAGACGATTGGGGCCCGGGCCGCCGCGGGGGTGGGTGATTGAATCGTTTCGTCATCGCGACGGGCAGGCGTCGCCTTAGGCGATGGCGGCAGCGTTGGCTCCAACGGCTGCGTGTCGTGTTCGTTGCTCATCCGGGGCCCCCTGATCGTGTCGCCAGCTTATCGCGGGCACGGCGATCGGGTCCAGCACGGATGAGTTGCGGTATTGGCTCCGCCGGTTCTGATGAAGGTTGTCTCGGGACTCGCCCGCGAGGGTTGCCTTCGGGGGTGCGAAGGCAACCGGGTTGTTAACTGGATGGGCGTCCCCGCGCGAGAGGCAGAGAGGGCGACGCCCCGTCGCGCCCCGGACCGCGATTGCACGGGACAGCTCCCCGCTGGATCGTGCTCTCCCGCCGGATGATGCCACTGAAGGGGCACGCGTAAACCCTTGCGATTGCCCGCGAAAAGGAAAGAGCCCCGCGACCTCTCGGCGGCGGGGCTCCTTGTGTGTCCGCTGAATGAACCACATCTGTTGCGGCGCAGCGCTGACGCTTAATGTCGGCATGCATGAACAAGAGTGAATCAACCTCTGCGCGGTGGGCACGGATCATCGAGGAGCAGCGGGCCAGCGGCTTGTCGATCGCCGAGTTCTGCCGGCGGCGGAGCGTATCGCCGCCCTCCTTCTTTGATTGGCGCCGGCGGTTGAGCGCGTCCGAGCCGACGCGGGCGACGCCGGCGTT
>JAPLMQ010000222.1 GCA_026386955.1 Planctomycetota bacterium | reverse complement strand
CGAGTCTACAAGTCGTACGACTTCCGCAAGGCCCACGAGGCGATCCACAACTTCTGCAACGAGACCCTCTCGGCCGTCTACTTCGCCGCGACCAAGGACCGCATGTACTGCGACCCCGCCGACGGCCCGCGCCGCCGCCGCACGCAGACGGCCATGCTCCGCATCGCCGACGCCCTGCTCCGCCTCGTCGCCCCGATCCTCCCCTATACCGCCGACGAGGGCTGGCGGCACCTCTACGGGCAGGCCGCCCCGAGCATCCACCTCGCGCTCTTCCCCGAGGAGGTCGGGGTCGAGGCCGACCAGGGCTGGCCGCTGGTGATCGTCCTGCGCGACCAGATCCTCAAGGCCGTGGAGGAGACCCGGCAGAAGTCGGGCATCGACAACACGCTCGACATGGGCGTGCGTCTGACCTACCCCGCCGACGTGCCCGCAGCCGCGTTCGTCGCGCGCTTCAGCCCCGTCGATTTGGCCGACCTCTGCAACATCAGCCGCGTGGAGGTCGTCGAGTCGAAGTCGGGCGAGAAGTCGATCCGCATCGAGACGCTCGACCTCCGCGCCGAGCCGCGCTGCGACCGCTCCTGGCGCCGCGACGGCACGGTCAAACCCCGCGCCGACGGCGGCATGCTCTCCGACCGCGACGCCCAGGCGATCGGCGTGGCGTGATGCGGACTCCATTGGATTCCCGAGCCAATGCCACGTTGGAGCGCGCGGGGTTTCTCCCATCAGGCGCAGCCTGATCAGAGACGGGGACTGTGTCCCCGAAGACGGAGCGAAGCGGTACTCCGCCGCGCGACGTGCCAGCGTCGTTGATGCCTCCGAGAGCAGATGACTCGCTCGGCAACAATGTTCGTGGCGCAGGTCCCGCGCGAGACCAAGCGGTTCATGGCGGCCGGCGAGCCGTGCGGGCGGGGTACCGCCTGCGCCCGGCCTTCGGACACACAGTGTCCGTCTCGGCCCCCGGAATAGATCAGGCTGCGCCTGATTGGAGGAGACCCGCGCCCCCGACATTGCGTTGGCGCGGAAATCAGGTGGAATCCGTATCAGTTGGCCCACGCACGTTTGCCGCCCGCCGCGACGCGCCTTAGACTCTGGCCCCTTGTGAATTCCCCCGTTTTCCCCGGAGATCCGCGATGAAGCTGGCCGTGAGCACCTACAGCCTGTGGCGTTGGCGCGCCGAGAACAAGAAGACCATCGAGGACGCCCTCAACTGGATCGCCGAGTCCGGCACGGGCGCGGTGGAGTTCTGCAACCTCGACGACAAGCCGGCGGCCAACCCCATCAAGCGGGCCGGGGAGCTGCGCAAGCGCTGCGAGAAGCTCGGCCTCGCCGTCGCGGGCTACGCCGTCGGCGGCGAGCTGCTCTCCCCGCCCGAGGCGCAGGCCAAGGCCGTCGAGCAGCTCAAGCGAGAGGTCGACACCGCCGCGGCGCTGGGCGCCAAGAGCATGCGCCACGACGTCAGCCGCGGCTGGGGCGAGAACGCCAAGGGGCTCAAGGGCGCCCAGACCTTCGCCAACGCCCTCAAGGTCATCGTCCCCGCCCTGCGCGACATCACCACCTACGGCCAATCCCAGGGCGTCAAGACCTCCATCGAGAACCACGGCTTCTACATGCAGGCCTCCGAGCGCATCGAGAAGCTCATCAAGGCGGTGAAGCACCCGAACTACGGCCTGACGATGGACATGGGCAACTTCCTCTGCGTCAACGAGGACCCGGTCAAGGCCGTCGCACGCGTCGCCAAGTACGCCGTGATGTGCCACACCAAGGACTTCCACGTCCGCCCCAAGGACCGCGTCCCCCCCTCGGGCTGGTTCAACACGCCCACCGAGATCGCCCTCCGCGGCGCGATCGTCGGGCACGGCGAGATCAACATCCCCAAGCAGCTCGCCATCCTCAAGAAGGCGGGCTACAAGGGCTTCCTCTCGCTTGAATTCGAAGGCATGGAGGAGCCCGGCGCGGCGGTGAAGCTCGGGCTTGAGTACCTCCGCCTGCAGCTCAAGGCGATCGACGCGCTGGATTGAGGCGCTCACCACAAGCCCGCTGATCCCGACGGTACCCCGTCGGGTTCGGCGGGGTCGCACCGTCCAAACATCCGGACACCTCGCCCTTGCCTACCATCGGGTATGCCGCGCGCTGGCTGCGCGCGACAATCCGTCGCGTTCTTCGCGCCAATCTCAGGAGGCCTCCCCCATGCTTTCCCACCTCATCCGCCTCTCCGTCCCGGTCCTGCTCGCCGCGTTCATGCTGGCCACGCCTTCGCACGCCTCGGGCGCGGTCAAGACGCAGGTGATCGAATACAAGCAGGGCGACGCGACGCTCAAGGGCTTCCTCGCCTACGACGATGCGTATGAGATTAAACGACTACGCCCGCTCGCGGGCGGAGCAGTTGGCGAAGCTCGGCTACGTCGCCCTCGCGGCCGACATCTACGGCGACGGAAAGGTCGTCACCACCCCCGACGAGGCGGGGAAACTCGCCACGAAGTTCCGCAGCGACGCCGCGCTGCTGCGCTCGCGCATCACGGCCGCGCTGGAGACCCTGCGCAAGAACCCCAACGTCGACGCCAAGCGCGTCGCGGCGATCGGCTACTGCTTCGGCGGGACGACCGTGCTCGAGCTGGCCCGCAGCGGGGCCGACGTCTCGGGCGTGGTCAGCTTCCACGGCGGGCTGGGCGCGGTGCCGATGGCCGACGGCGCCGCCGCCGCGCCCCCGGCCACGGGCATCCGCGCCAAGGTGCTCGTCTGCACCGGGGCCGACGACCCGATGGCCAAGCCCGAGCAGGTCGCCGCCTTCCAGGACGAGATGCGCAAGGCCAAGGCCGACCTGCAGGTCATCTCCTACAACGGCGCGGTGCACGGCTTCACCAACCCCGACGCCGACAAGGCGGGCATGGGCCCGCTGAAGTACAACGCCGCCGCGGACAAGCGCTCCTGGGAGGCGATGAGGCAGTTCTTCGCGGAGATCTTCGGGCCGGCGAAGTCGGAGAAGTGAGTCGCGGTTTCATCCTTGGACGTGCCACACCGCAGCCGAAGGCTGCTGTGTGCCGGTCAACCCAAGGCGCAGGGCCTGCGAAACGGCTCCACGCGCGTCGAGGGTGCAAAAAAAACTCTCCCGAATCGCGGCTCTTCTGTTCACTCGCACATAGCAGCCTTCGGCTGCGATGTGGCACGCCAATCTCCCACCCCCTGCACGAAGGGGTTTCGACAGTCCGCCGCGCCCATGCGTGGACTCCGACTCATTCAACTCAAAAATCGCTCAGCCCTCTTCGCCCGGCACGCCTTCGGGCACGTTCTCGCCGTCGGCGCGCTGCGACTGGTACAGGGCCATGTTCAGCCGGGCCCGGACCTGCTCGATGTCCGCGGGGCGGAACGACGGCTCCTTGAGGAGGCAGTCGCGGATCAGCGTCGCCAGCGCCGCGGGGGTCGCGGGGTTGATGACGCGGGCGTCGGGCATCTCGCTCGACCCCGCCGCGCGGAGCTTGCTCTTCGTGCCGTCCTCGCGCGTCGCGCGGGGCACAGGCTGCCCCGTGACGCACCAGAACATCAGCGCCCCGAGGTTGTAGATGTCGGTCAGCGGCGTGATCGGCCCGCGGTAGAGCTGCTCGGGGGCGATGTAGTCGATCGTCCCCTGGATGCGGTCCTTGACCGTCCCGATCCGGCAGGACTGCCCAAAGTCGATGACCTTCAGCCCCCCGCCGTCGGTGATCATGACGTTGATCGGCTTGAGGTCCGCGTGGACGACGTTGTGGCGATGCATGTAGGCGACCGCGCGGGCGACGCCCTTGAGCACGCGGATCATCCCCGTCATCGTCGACGGCCGCGCGTCGGCCAGCGTCTTGCCCTCGACCAGCTCCATCACCAGCATGATCTGGGTGACGCGGAGCATCGAACGCTTGCGGACCAGCTTGTAGCTCTTGCGGAGCAGCGGCGAGTCGAACTGCGCGGCGATCTCGTGCTCGTTCACCGCCTGCTCGACGAAGCGCTGGTCGCTGGGCGAGCGCTTGTGCAGGTGCTTCAGGGCGTAGCGCTTGCCGTCGTTGCGGTCGACGACCTCATAGATCGTGCTGGCCGCGCCCGTGCCCAGTGTCCCGAGCACGCGATACCCCGGCATGTCATCATCGCCCGCACCTAGAGGCATGGCGGCACGCAGCTCCCGAAGCGAATCCGTGAACCAAGCAGTTGGCATCTTCTCCACCGTCAACCAAAAAGCCAAGCCCACCCGTGGGGGCCACACACTTCGACCGCCCGACCACGCGTGGCGTGATTGGCGCTGCACAAGCGCCGGGCATTGCGTCCGGGCCGAGGTGCAGAGGGCAAGATGGCTGGGTTCTCTCTTCCACAGCCAACCGCACGAAGTATATCGGCTAAACCGGGCCGAAGCAACCATTCCGCGTGGGACAGGCAAATGATTGTTTCGTTCGCTGGCCTTTTGGGCTTCAGGGGTTAGCGATTGGTGAGATTCCCTGCAATCCAGCCCACATCGCCGTCCAAAAATGAGCCCGCCTCAAAGCCCAGGCACTGCGGTGCCTGGGA
>JAPLMQ010000018.1 GCA_026386955.1 Planctomycetota bacterium | reverse complement strand
GCTGGACAACCTACGCGGCAAATCACTCCCTGATGGTGGCTGGTTTTGAGGCGCTCCCAGGTGGCTGGTTTTGGGCGCTCACTGACACAAGACTGAGGCAAGGGCCTACGTCTACGACACCCGCTGCCCCGGATTGGCTTGCTGCATCACGAACACGGGCTCGAAGAGCTTCTACCTCTACCGGAAGGTTGAAGGCCGCCCCGTCCGGGTGCGACTGGGGGGGATGGACATCAGCATTGAGCAGGCCCGGCATTTGGCTGCTCTGGCCAATGGGAAGATTGCCCAAGGCGTCAACCCCCAGGAGGCGAAGGTCCAGAAAAGGGACGAGCTGACCTTGGGGGAAGTGTTCAGCCGGTACATGGACGAGCACGCCAAAGTCCGCAAACGGACCTGGGAAGAGGACCAGGGAATCTTCGACCGCCACCTGGGGGGCCTAAATGCCCGCCGGCTCAGCCAGATCACTCGGGGGAACGTCACCAGCCTCCACACCAAGATCGGCAAGGGGCCGAATGAGTACACGATCACCGGCCCCAAGGGCAAGACCTTCACGAAGAAGTACCCCAAGGGCAGTCCAGTATCCGCCAATCGAGTCGTGGAGCTCCTCCGGGGGGTCTATGCCTGGGCAATCCGCCAAGGCATCTTCAAGGGTGAGAACCCGGCAGCGGCCATCAGCCCGTTCCCCGAGACGCAGAGGGAACGATTTCTCCAGCCGGACGAACTTCCCCGCTTCTTCGAAGCCGTCAAGTCGGCCTTCAACCCTGTTGCTCGAGACTGCTTCTTGGTGGAGCTCTATACCGGGGCAAGGCGATCCAATGTGCAGGCCATGCAATGGGACCAAGTTAATCTTGATCGTGCCCTGTGGACCATCCCGGCATCGGAGGCCAAGAGCGGCCGCGAGATGACGGTCTATCTCAGCGGTCCGGCCGTCGAGATCCTCAGGAAGCGCAAGGCGGAGGCGAAGTCAGCATGGGTCTTCCCTGGACGGGACGGCCTGGGGCACATCAAGGATCCCATGCGGTCCTGGAGAACGGTTCTGAAAAAGGCTGGCCTCCAAGACCTTCGAATTCACGATCTCCGTAGAACCTTCGGCAGCTATCAGGCCGCAACGGGGGCCAGCCTGCCCATCATCGGCAAGAGCCTCGGGCACACCAGCCCGCAGGCGACGTCGGTCTACGCGCGTCTCAACCTTGATCCGGTGCGGGCTAGCGTCGATGCGGCCACTGATGCCATCCTCAAGGCGTCGGGCCAAGCCCCCCAGGCTCCTGCTCAGGCTGATGCCGACCAGGCAGGAGAGCCGGCCGATCGATAGGCCACTCTTCTCACCCTAGCTGCACCTCCGCCACGCCACTCTTGGCCAGATCAGCCGCCTTGATGGTCCCTTAGGATCGCCTGCTGAAGCTCCTTGGCTGTCTCGGCGGCATCCTCAAGGGTGCTAGTGAGATCACGAAGGCAGGCAGCCGCGTCCTCCGACCAGAAGTCGGTCCCGGTCCAGTCCAGTCCGGGGGAGTGGCTGATCTCCCAGTCAATAACCCTCACGACAACCGACGATTGTTCGATGACCGCACACTTGCAGGCTCTCGCAAGGCCGTTGATCGCCCACTCAAGACTGCTGAGGCCGCCCTCTTCCTTGACTCGATCGGACAGGTCATCCCATTGGCCTTGAAACACCGAGAACGCATCGACCAGAGGTCCGTCGATCAAGTCGCCCACGCTGCCTTCGAGGCTCTTGATCGCCTCGGGCCCGATCCGAATCGCCGTCTCCACCAGCACGCGCACCGATTCACTGAACTCAGAAACCCGATCGAGGAACACGTCCTCGAGCTTGCCAAGGCGGTCCCCGTTCACGGCGAAATAGAGCCCGCCGTCCGGGGCCTCGTCGCCGTGCACCGTGGCAACCCAATGCTCACATGGGTCTTCCTCAAGATCCTTGCCACAGTACGGGCACAGCCGTTCCTCGGTCTCGTAGGTATCCATCGATCTCTCCTTCAGTTCCTGACAAGGTGCCTTCGGAGCGCCGCCACATCACACCACGGTCGCTCTGCCGAGTCCTTGAGCCATATCTCACGCCCGGGCGTGCCAGCCCGCATCGCCCGGCTGAACCGGACCCGCACATCGCGGCAACGTGCCATCCTGGCCCATACCCGGCCAAACCGCGACGGGCGGGGCTGCTCCGGCCGGTACTCGGCGTTTTCGCCCAGGAGCGGGTCGGTCACGCTCATCGGCAGCCATCGGCCAGCATAGGTCGCGTCGATCAGCACGTGCAGCCGCCTCACCACCACCTCACGGACCTGCCGCGGCGGTAGTTGCACGACCAGCCGGCGCGAGTGGACTGCTACGCGGGTCCATCCCCGGGCAAGGAGTTCAACCCGGCAGTCCTCGTTGCCCAAGCCCTCGCCGTACTCCCGACGCTTCAGCACCCGGGCGGCGAAGCCCACATGCATGACGCCATCAACGGGGAAGAACTTCCCTTGTGGGGACACCCAGTAGCCGTAGGTCGATAGGCAGAGCCACGAAGGTCGGCCGCCTGGGTCACCCTCAGTGGTTGTTGATGACCTTCTGCTGCGGCACGCACGGCGGCTCATCGATTGTCTACCTCTCTGCAGACCCACTGCAAGAGTTCCCGGAACTCGGCCTCAACCTTGGTCTCGATTTCCGGGGGGAGCTTCTTCATGTTCGCAACCCTTCTGATCATTTCGTCTACGCCGCCTCCGGCCAGTATCGCGGCTGGGTCGAGACCGAGCGGGCTGCCTCCCACGCCTTCCTGGAACTGGGACAAGATCGGCAGAACGATCTTCCAGCCTTCCCTCTGTTCCCTGCTCGCGTATCGGATTGTGACGACGCAAGCGTTCTTGATGACCGATTTTGAATGGGGCAACATCGATACGTCATAGACAAGTCCCGGCAGAACTTGGCCCGAGGCAACCATCTTTGCAAATTGTGCCGCGATCGCGTTCGCTACCGCAATGACTTGGTCTCTCGAGAGTGAGGGGTCAGGAGCCGGCTTGGGGCTGCGCTTCAAGAAGTGGAACATTTGGGGTCCTTTCGGAATGAAGCGGATCGGACAAGACGTGCTGACACGGGCTTAAGCGAGGCGGGCCTCAATGCTTCGTTTGCTCCGCTGGATAGCCGTGTCGGTCGAGCTCCAAAGTCCAGTTCGATCGGTTGGCCATGCTGTGCAGGAACGTGGCGGCGAGGCCGGCCATGTAGCTATGGGCGGGAAGGAAGATCGTGTGGCAGAGGCCCAGGCGTTCCCTCGTCCAGCTGCCTAGGAAGTGATTCCAGACTGCATTCGACGACTCCAGGAGATTGAGCTGGTTGGCGACCTGCTCGCTTTCGTTGACCACCGTGCCGGGCAGATTCAGGGTGATGTAGCAGCCGTAGCCCAGGGTGGGATGGGGATTCTGGGACTTAGCCCGGTAGAGCGAGGTCATCTTGGCCCCGGGAATGACGGGATGTTCGCCGGCATAGGGAAACTCGGCGGTCGCCCCGTGCTCATCGGTGTTGGTCAAGACCGAGGGGTTGGGCTCGATAGTCTTGACCAGCTCGAACTCTCCGGGATTGAAGGGGAAAGGCTTGCTGCCATAGTCAATGAATACCCGGGTGATCGTGGTCATCTCGTCAGGAACCAACCGGGGTCCGCTGACAGGATGTTGTGAGATCGCCGGCCTTCCGCCCAGGAGCTCGGGTATCCCGTGATTGACCAAGGTCTGGGCTAAGGCGGCCTGGAGTCCCACGGCTCCGAGCATCAATCGCTGGAGCCAGAACTGGTTCTCCTGGTGGGCCAGCACCTTGGACCGCAGAGAGATCGTCCGCGCCTCGGGGTCATAGACCATAGCGTTGAGCGCCAGGCGGCGGTTGCCTTCAGCCACGTGGAGGTAGAGGCTCTCACTGGGCTCGACATCGAGAGCCAAGTCCGTGCAGGCGTGAACCTGCACCAGATCAAAGCCATCATCGTCCCGGGCGGGGTCGGCCCAGACCCGCTGGCAGAGTTGGTGAGGCCACCAAGTAAAGGCCCGAGGTGTACGAACACTCCACTGCTCATCAATCTGCATGTGGGCAAAGAGGAAGTCGATCACGGATGGTCCACAGTCGGAGGGATTGCTCATCGGGTTGCCCTTCAAAGAGGTGTAGTGACCTCGGAGGCGGTCGGTTGGGGGATGGGCGGCGAATGCTCGCCGCTCGGGCCCGGGGGCCTGAGCATCGGTGCCAGACGATTCAAGAGGTAGTCGACCTGGCGGCGTTGGACCCTCTTGATCGCCTTGCCAACGGCCTCGCCCGCCGAGGCATCGGATGCCCCGCGTTGTCGGCGGAGGACCAGCAGTCCCGCTTGGAGGTGCAGGTACCAGCCGGCCCGGAGGGCGGCTTGCAACGGGTCGGGATCGAGTGCCGAATAAGCCGCCATGAACGTCGCGGCGCTGGGAGATCCCATCTGCAGCCCCACGGTCGAAGCCACTTGAGCCAGCGGCCGCATCTTCCGGCGGACGTCACGGACCTCCTCGGGCCCGGCGTCGCCCTCAAGGAGCCGCTCCGTCAAGCTCACGAGCAGATGGCCCGTAAGGGAACGGGAGAGGCCATGCCGGGCACACCAGAGTGCGTAGCGGCGAAGGAGCTCTCGATGCCCCTGTCGGGCGAGGTAACGGCACAGTCCAACGGGCTCAATGACATTCCAAGGGGAGGCCGTGAGGGGGTTCCATGAGGCGGATGCCGAAGCGATAGCTACAAAGAGCCCGCTGGGCCCCGGAGACGTGAGCATAAAGCGAAACTGCTCAGGCATGACACTTTCCTCGGCCGACGAATAGCCACCAACGGCGTGGCCGTGAGATATCAAGTTGCCGGGCCGGAGCCCGGGCGGGGGAGTTAAGGGTTAAAACAACAAGACCCCCCATCTACTGATGGGCGGTCCTTAGACCCTTGGTTGCTATAGCTTGAGCCGCATCGTTCCCGTCTTCCGGGCTGGCTTTAGCACCTTGGCGGTTAACCAGGTTGCCGGGCGGTCATCGGGCCAGTTCCCTACCGCCACTCTCAATACCGAGTTTTATGACTATGCAAAAACGTACGGGGACATTATACCGGATTATCACGAATTGTCAATAGTAATCCCGGGTATAGAGCCGTATACGAACGTTGTAAGGCACTGACATACCGCTGTCAGTCTTGAGGCGATTCCTGGGTCGCAGCCCCGCCGGCCCTTCGCTCGCAAGGCGAGCCTCAAAGGGCACTCGCTCGATGTCCTTCCCGGTCGCCTCGGGTATCATGGCCTCGCTACAGGGCAGTTCCATGCCTCGGGGCGGGCCACGGCGGGTCGGGGGGCAGCACGCGCATCCCTCGGCCACGTTGCTGGCCGCCACCGCCTCGGCTCGGGCCGCTGTAGTTCCAAAGGCGGAGAACCCTTGACCTCAGACCCAGCCATCTCCAACCCCTTCTTCGACCACCCGATCCTCAATTCCCCCTACGCCCGCCCCCTGCGGCACTGGGAGCTGGACGGGAGCGGCCAACCCACCCAGAAGATCCTCGAGTCCCGCCGCCGCGCCGACTTCATCACGCCGATCCCCAAGCCCAAGAAGCGCAAGAAAGCCGCCCAGCAGCAGGAAGAGTTCGTCTTCAACGAAGGCCAGGGTCTCTCCACCAAGGAGCAGCAGTACGACCCCACCTCGATCATCAACGAGGTGCGCAACCACGTCGACACCTGGCGGTCGCTGCCCAACCCCAGCCAGTGGCAGGTCACCCCCGAGTCGGCCCTCCTCCTGAAGCACTGGCGGCACCACAAGTTCGGGGGCGTCCGTCCCTTCTTCTGCCAAGTCGAGGCCGTGGAGACCGCCATCTGGCTCATCGAGGTCGCCCCGCACCATCAAAGCGGCAAGCGGCTGCTTGACCTCCTTGCCCGAGCCAATCGCGACGCCAACCCCGAGCTCCTGCGGCTGGCCTTGAAACTCGCCACCGGCGCGGGCAAGACCACCGTGATGGCCATGCTTATCGCCTGGCAGACCGTCAACGCCGTCCGTCGTCCCACCAGCAAGCACTTCACCCGCGGCTTCCTGGTCTGTGCCCCCGGCCTGACGATCAAGGACCGACTGCGGGTGCTCCAGCCCAACGACCCCGACAGC
>JAPLMQ010000154.1 GCA_026386955.1 Planctomycetota bacterium | reverse complement strand
CCGCGGCCGCCGCGCCGCCCGCCCCCGCCCCGGGCGCCGCAGCGGCGCCCGGAGCCGCGGCCGCCGGCTCGCCCCGCTACAAGCCTTGGGGCAACGAGGCGAGCCCGTCGTTCGTGATCAACGTCAAGGGCTCGACGTCGTTCGACAACGCTCCCGAGGCGATCGCGTCCGCCTACATCAAGTGGCTGCAGGCGAACGCCGAGCGGCTCGACCGCCCGTACCGCATCATCGCAAGCCCCGATTCGCTCGTGCAGATCGACCGCAAGGCCGACGAGGCCTCGATCCTGGGCATCTCCTCCGCGGGCGGCGGCACGAGCGTCGCCAAGCCCACGGGGTCGGCGGCCACCAGCATCTACCCCGTGCGCCCCACCGCCACCGAGGGCCTCGAGCGCGACTGGCGATTCGAGTTCACCTGGCGCGTGCAGTTGGTCCGGCCCGAGGACGTGAAGAAGTCGGAGGAGGCGCAGGCCGCCGCGGAAGCGCCCAAGGCCACGGGCGGGACGCCCGCGCCGGCTTCGGCCGGCGCCAAGGCCGGGCCCACCTCCGCCCCCGCGGTCGGGCCCGCCTTGCCCGCACCGGCGCCCGGAAAGCCCGCCCCCGCGCCGGCGCCCGCAAAGCCCGCGGGACCTGCGTCGCGCCTGCCCCTGCCTGTCACGGAGGGCGAATCATGAGGTTCCTCCGCGGATTCCTGGCCTGGCTCAAGACCAACGTCGTGGTGGTCACCAGCCTCACGCTTTGCCTCATCAGCGCCGCCGCGCTTTATTACATCCACGTCAAGGGGCAGGAGTTCCGCGACACGCTCGCCAAGCGGGCCGCCACCTATTCCTCGATCACCAAGCCGCAGAAGACCCCCGTCGAGCTCCCCCCCGAATCGCCCGACAAGCCCCCGCGCCCCTGGACGCTCACGGTCAACAAGCGGGCGATCGACGAGATCACCCGCGTCTTCGGGCGCATGAACGAGGAGTTCATCAGCATCCGCAAGTTCGCGGTCACGATGAACGCCCAGAACCATCTCCCGCCGTTCATGGAGGGGCTCTTCCCCGAGCCCAGCCGCACGCCGTTCAAGGCCTTCGAGGCCCGCATCCGCTACCGCCGGGCGTTGATGGAGATGTTCGAGCCGTACTCGCCCACGGCCGTCTACCCCCAGCTCCACGCCAAGCCGGCGCTGAGCCCCGAGCGGATCAAGGAGGGGCTCGACCGCGAGGAGAGCGACTACCTCGCGAGCATGATCATCCCCAAGAAGGTCGGCGAGCTGACCATCGAGGAGGGGGAGGAGCTCCAGAAGAAGAAGGCCAACCGCCTGCTCAAGATGCTGACCGAGCACGCCAAGCTCGCACACATCTACTCCGCGACCGCGATCAACCAAGGCGGATTCCCCTTCGACGTCGGCGGCTGGACCGAGCCCAGGCCCACCCGCCCCAGCGACCTCGACCTCTGGGAAGGGCAGATGACGCTTTGGATCGTCGGCGACATCGCCCGCGCCATCGCCCAGACCAACCACGTCGAGGACCCCAACGTCCACGTCCTCAACGCCCCGATCAAGCGGCTGATCATGGCCCGCGTCGTCCCCGGCTACATCGGCGGCGTGCCCAAGCAGGACCCGCCCAACACGCCCATCAAGGCCCAGTTCGGCCCGTCCGTGCCCTTCGGCCGGGTGAGCAACTCGCTCTACGACATCCGCCACGTCAACCTCAGCATGATCGTCGACTGGCACCGGCTGCCCGAGTTCTTCGACAACCTCTCCCAGGCGAACTTCATGTGCGTCCTGAAAATGGACATCAAGGACGTCGACGAGTACGAGCAGATCAAGGAAGGGTACTTCTACGGCAAGGGCGACGCCGTCCAGGTCGACATGCTCGTCGAGACCATCTGGCTCAGGCAGTGGACGACCAAGCTGATGCCCGACGAGGTCAAGAAGTCGCGCGGCGTCCCGGTGGTGGCCGCCCCGGTCAAGGCCGCCCCGACGCCCGATGCGCCGGCCCAGCCCACGGACGATCCCGCCGCGACCCCTGCCGCTCCCGCCGGTCCCAACATCTCTGACGGGTGATGAGACTTCATGAAGCTTAAGAACATCAACATCGTCGAGCGCCACGTCGAGCGCGTGTTCTTGGGCCTGGCGGTCCTGTTCGCCGCCGCGGTGCTCTGGCTCTACTACGCCTCCAGCCCCTACAGCACTCCCGAGGTCGGCCCGGAGCGCGCCGCCTCGCCCGACCGCGTGGAGGAGGTGCTCGAGGAGGCCGCGAAGAAGCTCAGCGCGGGGCTCAACAGCCAGGTCGCCAGCCTCCCCCCGATGCCCGTGCCGACCTACACGCAGGATTTCCAGCGGCGCGTGAACCGCTCCGTCGCGGGGGTGAACCGGTACGACGTCTCGATCGGCCAGCCGGCGCTCGACAAGACCCTCATCCAGGAGGATCCGCCGCCGCCGCTCTATGAGGTGCCCACGCCGCCCGCCCCGCGCGAGCCGCGCCCGACCACGAACCACTACGTCCTGGCCGACCCCGCCGACGAGGCGAGCAAGCAGTCCTACATCGCCCTCATCGGCGCCCAGCAGCCGCGGGACTTCCACGCCGTCTCGGTCATGGCCTCCTTCGACATGGACGCCTGGCGCCAGCGCATCCGCTCTGTCAACGAGAAGGCCCGCGTGCCCGACGACTGGTTCCGCGCCACGGCCTTGGTCACCGACGTCGTCCTCGAGCGAGAGACGCAGGACCCTGTGACCGGCGCGTGGGGAGCCCGCATCCAGATCCAGCCCCTCCCCAACGCGACCAGCTTCCGCAGCGTCCCGCCCGTCTTCTCGGCCCTTGAGGCCCAGCAGGTCCTCAACAGCATCAAGGCCGACCCCGCCTCCCTCCAGCGCCCCAACTTCGCCAACGTCACCGACGCCCGCCCCTGGTCGCCCCCGGGGACGCAGAACGAGCTCTCCGAGGACGACCGGCGCAAGCTCGCCCCGATCCTCGACGAGATCGACAAGCTCCAGAAGGAGATCGAGAAGCTCAAGGCCGTCGCGAACCAGCCGGCCAAGCCCGGCGCCCGCGCCGGCGGGACCGCCAGCGCCGCCGACAACGCCCAGGCCCAGATCCCCCGCCTCCAGGAGCGCCTCAACGAGCGCCGCAAGGAGCAGGCCTCGATCATCAACGCCGCCTTGAAGGGCAACGTCGCGGGGCGCGCCGTCGCCGGCATCGGCGTCTGGGCCCACGACCTCTCCGTCCGCTTCGGGCAGACCTACCGCTACCGCGTCTACGTCGCCGTCCTCAACCCGCTCTTCCACAAGCCCCAACTCCACCCCGACCAGCGCAAGGAGTTCTTCAACAAGCTCTCGCTCTATTCCGAGCCCAGCGCGTGGACCGCGCCCATCACCATCGACCAGGAGACCTATTACTTCCTGGTCAACGCCTTGGCCGCGAACCAGTCGGCGACGGTCGAGGTCTGGCGGATCTTCAACGGGGCTTGGCATCCGCAGGATTTCGTCGTCCAGGCGGGCGACACCATCGGCAAGGTCGTCTCGCTCACCGCGGGAGCCTCGCCCTTCCCCGTCGACTACCGGCTCAACGCCTTGGCGGTCGACGTCGACATGGCCGCCCCCGCCCGCGCGGGGCTGAACACCACCACCGCGCGGCTCCTGGTCCTCCCGGGCTCCTCGGACAAGATCATTCCGCGGATACTGGAGGACGACCGCGAGGATCCCATCCGCGCCCGGCTCCGCGCCGAGGCCGCCGCCGCCTCGCCCGTCCCCTGATTCCGCCCCTCGCCGCTGCAGGCCCCGCACCGCGGTACGGCCCGCGCACCCCGCTAAAGCCCGCGCACGCCGAAGATCGCCGCGCTGCACCACTGGTTCCCGATCCGGTCGGTGATCGCTATCCCCCGCACCGCCGGCGAGCCGATCGGGTACCCGCGGTCCAGGCACTTGCGGTGCCACGCCGCCAGGTCGTGCTCGGCGATCTCCCTGCTCGCGGTGAAGAGCACCAGCAGCAGCCCCGACGTGGTGATGATCCCGTCGCCCCAGAGCTTGCGCACGTCCTTGGCCACCGCGTTGAGCAGTTCCGCGCTGTACCGCCTGAACGGGCCCGTGCTCTCGAACTGCGCCACCGTCTTGATCTCCAGCCAGTAGCCGTCCTGCGGGTCGCAGGCGGGGGCCTCGTCGAAGAGCGTGCCCTTCACCAGCGGGTCGCGGATGGGCAGGCCCGCCTGGGTCAGGACCACGTCGCACCGCTTGCCCTCGCTCCGCTTGGTCCTCTCGCGGTCGTCGGGGTATCGCTGCTCGGGCCAGACGCCCATGCCCTCGCGCCGGAAGGCCTCCTGGATCAGCGGGTGCAGGCCCAACTCGTCGAGGGAGTCGAACCCGTAGACCGCCTGCTCGAGGTCGTCGGCGTGGGCGCGCTCGAGCAGCGCCTGGGCGACGATGTCGACGAGATCCGCGGGCGACCAGGCGTTCATGCGCGAAGGGCTCCGGCGTCCATCCGATCCTTCCGTGTCACCAACTCGCCAACTCGCCGGTGATCGGCTCGATCAGGTCCTTGATCGTCACGATGCCCACCGGCTTGCCGTGGTCGTTGACGATCGCCATCCCCACGTCGCTGCGGCGCAGCCGCCCCAGCGCCTGGCGCAGCGGCTCGTGGCGCTCGAAGGCCGGGGCGGAGCGGGCGAGGTCGCGGATCGGCGGGCAGTGCTCGGGCGTGTGCAGCAGCGCGTCGTAGAGGCTCACGACGCCCACCACCTTCCCCTGGGCGTCGGTCGCGGGGAAGCGCGACACGCTCGTGCCCTCCGCCAGCCGCCACAGCGCCGTCGGCGGGTCGTCGGCGTTCACCTTGAGCACCTTGGCCCAGGGGATCATCTCCTCGCCGACGGTCCGGTCGCTCAGGTCGACCACGCGCTGCACGATCGCCGACTGCTCGTCGCTGAGCAGCCCGTAGCCGACGCTCTCGCGGACCATCGCCACCATCTGCACCCGGGGCGGGAAGGTCGGCCCGCGCCGGGGCAGCCCCAGCACCCGCAGGGCCACGTTCGTCGCCCCCTGCAGGAGCGGGAGCACGCCCGTCCACTGCAGGCCGCGCGTGAGCCAGATGATCAGCCGCGCGAAGGGGTAGAGGAGCTGGTCGGCGTAGGCGGAGAAGAGGTCCTTGGGCAGCACCTCCGCGAAGATGAAGAGCAGGGGTGTGACGATCGCCACGTCGTAGAGGATGACCTGCCAGTGCGGGAGGTTGCGCGAGTCGAGCAGGACGCCCGCGACGCCGCTGACGATGTTGGCGAAGGCGCTGGTGGCGATGAGCAGGGCCCCCAGGTGGGCCGCGGGCTGGTGGAGGATCCCCTCGAGCACGCGGGCGTTGTGGCGGCCCTTGTGGGCGAGCAGGTGCAGGCGGACGCGGTTGACCGTGTAGAGCCCGATCTCGAGGCCCGCGCAGAGGCCCATGCCCGCCACGCCCAGCAGGAGCATCGTCATCCAGAAGATCGTGTCGGCGGTGCTCATGGGGCGGAGCCCTCCGTTCCGGGGGCGGGGGCCGGCGCGGGCGTCGCCAGGCGCAGGAGGATCGAGTGGATGCGCCGTCCCGCCATGCGCTCGACCTCGATGAGCAGGTTCCCCACGCGGACATGGTCGCCCACGCGCGGGAGCCTGCCCAGGCGGGCCATCACCAGCCCGCCGACGGTCGAGACGCCCGCGTCGATCTGCCCTCGGTGCCCGAAGCTCTGGGCCCAGTCGCGCACCGAGAGCGAGGCCCCGACGCGCCACACGCCCAAGGCGATCATCTGCACGTCGGGCGTGTCGGTCGATTCGTAGGAGCCGGCGATCGGGCCGACGATCGCCTCGGCGACGTCCTCGATGGAGACCAGCCCCGCGGTCCCGCCGTACTCGTCGACGGCGATCGCCAGCGTGGTGCCGGTCCGGCGGAAGTGGCGCAGGAGCTCGTCGCCGCGCTGCAGCTCGGGCACATAGAAGACGCTGCGGATCAGCGGCTGGAGCTCCGCCTGCGTGCGGGGCTGGCGGAGAAGGAACTGCCGGGAGTAGACCACGCCCACGACGTTGTCGATGGTCTTGTGGTAGACCGGGAATCGCCGCAGCCGCGAGCGGGCGATCAGCTCGTAGAGCCTTTCGGGCGGCTCGGCGAGGTTGAAGGCGGTCAGGTCGACGCGCGGGGTCATGATCGCCCGCACCTTGGTCTGCCCCAGGGCCAGCACCTGCTGGAGCAGCGCCTCCTCGCCGGGGTCGATCAGCCCGCGCTGCTGGCTGAGCTGCAGCAGGGCCTCGAGCTCGTCGGGGCTCAGCTCCGCGGGGCGGCTGCGCGGGGCGATCAGCCGCGCTAGCGGGCCGACCACCAGCAGCGTCACCGTCGTGCGGATCGGCCAAAGCCCGCGGTGCAGCAGCAGCAGCGGCACCGCCCCGGCCCGGGCCCAGACCTCGGGCGCGCTGGCCGCCAGCAGCTTGGGCAGGATCTCGCTCAGGAAGACCATCAGCAGCAGGGGCCCGACGCTCGCCGCCGCGAAGACCGCCGGGTTGACGTGCCCGCGCTCCTCCCACTCGAGCAGCAGCACCGTGCTGATGACGAAGTAGAGCACGCTCACGACCATGCTGCCCATGAGGATGGTCAGCAGCAGCGCCCGCGTCTGCTCGTTGAGGAGCGTGCGCAGGGCGGCGGTCACCAGGTCGTTCCCGCGGGTGACCTTCCGGCGCTGGTGGCGCGTCAGGCTGAAGAGGGCCGTCTCGGTGCAACTGAAGAACGCGATGCCCGCCAGCAGGAGCGGCAGGAGGCCGAGCATCAGGATTTCGCTGGTCAACAAGGGCACGGCTCTCTCGCGGTGGCGGATGGGGGCCTCGTCGGCCCCGTTCCAATCGCTCCCTCGTCCGGAGCCGTCAGACCTTCGCGTTCTCCAGGCCTTCCCAGCGGTGCTCGGCGATCGCCCGCACCACGCGCTCCGCCGCCTCCACCGCGGCGTATCCCGCCTCGCCGTCCACCTCGGGCTTCGAGCCCTCGCGCACCGCGTTGAGGAAGCTCGTCAGCTCCGCGGTCAGCGGGTCCTGCTCGCCCGGGGGGAGGTCCATCGTCAGCTCGTCCACCTGCACGAGCTCGGAGTAGTCGAGTTGGGAGAGGTCGGCCCCGGACTCGAGCTGCTCGCGCACGCGGGCCAGCGCCTCGGCGTTGGGCGCCTTGCGCAGCACCACGCCCGTGCGCTTCTGGTAGTCGAGGCTCACGTAGGCCTCCTCGCTGAAGACGCGCATCCGCCGCTCGGTCTTGAGCGCCAGCCTGCTGGCGGTGAGGTTCGCCACGCAGCCCGAGGCGAAGGTCAGCCGGGCGCTGCAGACGTCCTCGTGCTTGCCCATCACCGCGACGCCCACCGCGTCGACCCGCTTGAGCGGCGAGCCCGCCAGCATCAGCACGATGTCCAGGTCGTGGATCATCATGTCCATCACCACGCCCACGTCGAGCGAGCGGAAGGTCATCGGGCTGACCCGGTCGACCTCCAGGAATCGCGGGCGGATGCCCATCGCCGCCACCGCCCGCACCGCGGGGTTGAACCGCTCGGTGTGCCCGACCTGCAGCGTCGCCCCGCAGCGGACGGCCAGGTCGGCCAATTCCTTGGCGGCGGCGACGCTGGGCGCTAGGGGCTTCTCGACGAGGCAGGCGATCCGCCGCTCGAGCAGCGGGCGGGCCGACTGGACGTGGAAGGCCGTGGGAACGGCCACGCTCACCGCGCGGACCGTCGGATGCTTGGCCAGCAGTTCGTCGATCGAGCCGCAGGCGTCGCAGCCGAACTCGTCGGCGGTCGCGCCGGCGCGGTCGGGGTCGTTGTCGACCACCGCGGCGAGCCGGGCCCCGGGGAGTTGGCGGTAGATGCGGGCGTGGTGCTTGCCCATGCGCCCGACGCCCACGACGGCGACGTCGAGCCGGAGGGAGGAGTCGCTCATGGGGGCCATATTACTGGATTCCGCGTGAATCACCCGCTTTGCGCGGATCGAACCCCATCCTCACACCCGCGCGTCCGCGACCGCAATCGGCCTCTGCTAACATGACGCGATGGCCTCGTCCGCCGACAACACCGCCTCCTCCGGCCCCCCGGGCGCCGACCTCCCGCTCTCCAAGCGGCCTGTCATCGGCATCACCCTGGGCGAGCCCGCGGGCATCGGGCCCGAGGTCGTGGTCAAGGCCTTGGCCGACCCGGCGATCCGCAAGCTCGGGCGCTTCGTCATCTTCGGGATGAACGAGCTGCTCAGCTACGCGGCCGACCTCGCGGAGATCGAGCCCTTCTGGTGGCGGCTGCAGCACGACTCGCCCCGGGCCGAGTTCGACTTGGTCCACGACGTGGTCGTGCTCGACTACGACGAGTATTCGATGCTCGGGACGTCGGTCCACCGACCGACGAGGCAGGGCGGGCAGGCGTCGTTGCGGTTCATCGAGGACGCGATCACCGCCGCGCTGCGCCCCCCCGGCGAGCCCGGGCGGATCGACGCCGTGGTCACCGGGCCGATCTGCAAGGAGTCGTGGCAGATGGTCGGCTGCCGCTTTCCGGGGCACACCGAGCTCTTCGCCCACCGCACGAAATCCAAGCGCGTCGCGATGATGTTCGTCGCCCCCCGGCTCAATGTCGTGCTCGCCACCGTCCACGTCCCGCTGATGGACATCCGCAACCTGCTCACCATCGGCTGCGTCTTCGACCCCATCGACATGGGCCACCAGGCCTGCGTGAAGCTGGGCATCGCCCGCCCGCGCATCGCCGTCTGCGGGCTCAACCCGCACGCCTCCGAGAACGGCCTCTTCGGCGACGAGGAGTCGCGCGTCATCGAGCCGGCGATCCTCATGGCCCGGCAGAACGGCATCGACGTCCACGGCCCGTTCCCCGCCGACACGATCTTCAACGCCGCCGTCGCGGGGAAGTACGACCTGGTCGTCGCCATGTACCACGACCAGGGGCTGATCCCCGTCAAGCTCCTCGCGTGGGACGAAGCGGTGAACGTGACGCTGGGTTTGCCGATCATCCGCACCAGCGTCGACCACGGCACCGCGTTCGACATCGTCGGGAGGAACAAGGCCAGCGCCGGCTCGATGAAGGCGGCGATTCGCCTGGCGGTGCGCATGGCGACGGGCGGGGTGAAGGCGGCGAATTGAGCCGCGCGGGCCGGGGCCTCCGGGCCGGTGTTACACTACACCGATGCAGCGCGACATCGAAGCGGTCTTGATCGATCGGCACGCCATCGCGCGGCGCATCGGTGAATTGGCGCAGACGATCGTGCGCGACCTCGCCCCCGGAACTTCCTCCGCCGACGACGCGCACCCCGTCATCACCCTCGTCCCCGTCCTCACCGGCAGCATCATCTTCGTCTCCGACCTCATCCGGCACATGCCCCTGCGGATGCAGATCCGCCTCATCTCCATCACCTCCTACCCCGGCGCGAGCACGAGCAGCCAGGGCGCCAAGCTCCGCGGCGGATTGACCAGCCTCCCCGAGAGCCTCGCCGGCGCCCATGTGCTCCTGATCGACGACATCCTCGATTCGGGCAAGACGCTCACCCTCGCCTGCGAGGAGATCGCCAAGCGCGGCCCCGCGAGCGTCAAGACCTGCGTGCTCCTGCGCAAGCAGCGCCCCGAGGCCGCGAAGTTCCCGGTCGACTACGTCTGCTTCGACATCCCCGACAAGTTCGTCGTCGGCTACGGGCTCGACTGCAACGACTACTACCGCAACCTGCCCGACATCGTCACGCTCAGGCCCGAGGTGCTCGCGCGCCTGGCCGCGGAGGCCGCGAGCCCATGACCCCCGGCCCCGCCCCCGGAACCGGCCCCATGTCGCCCGAACGGCTCAGCGCCGAGGCCGCCGAGCCCGGCGTCCTCGTCCGCGACCGCGCCTTGGCCATGCTCCCCGCCGAGCTGATCCAGCCCGACGAGGCGATCATCCTGGTCATCAAGCCCAGCCCGTGGATGATCCTCCTCGACGCCCTGCGCGCGGTGACGACGATCGCGATCACGCTCGCCGCCTGCCTCGCGATCCGCGACGCCAGCCCCTCGATCCTCACGGTGGGGCGCAGCGACCTGATCCTGGCCGCGGTCGGCACCGGGGGCATCCGCCTCTTCTGGCAGTTCCTCGACTGGATGGGGCGCGTCTACGTGCTGACCGACCGCCGCGTGATCCGCGTCAAGGGCGTCTTCCGCATCGTCGTCTTCGAGGCCCCGCTCAAGCGGATCCAGCACACGACGCTGACCTTCTCGCTCCGCGAGCGCCTCTTCGGGCTGGGTACGATCCATTTCGCCACCGCGGGCACCGCGGGGATCGACGCGGAGTGGCGCATGATCGCCGAGCCGCTCGAGACGCATCAGACGCTGCTGAAGGCGATGAACCGGTATCGGTGAGGGAGAAGGTCCCGGAGCCTCCGCGCAAGAAAACGGCCGGGACGGATCATCTCCATCCCGGCCGCATGATTTCACGGTCGCGAAACCTGCTTCAACTCCCGCTCACTTCTTCACGAACACGACCATCACCGCCCCCTTGGGCACGGTGATGGTGTACGCGCTCTTCTCGTTGTCGACCTTCACGCCCGCGGGGCGGTCGGAGGCCTTCCACGAGCCGGGCAGCGCGAGGGCGATCACGCCCCCGGCATTCTCGGCCGGGAGAGTGAGTGTGAGCTTGTCCGCGGCGATGTTGAGGCTCGCGGCCAAGTCCCCTGAGAGAGCGTGGCCGTTCCACTCGACCTTGCCCGGGGCCGCCAGCGAGAGGGCGGTCCAGCTCGGGCGCTGCTGGAACGAGCCGGCGGTGCCCTTGAAGCTGACGCCCTCGGCGGAGGCGGTCGCTTCCTTGTCGGAGAGGAACGCCAGGTCGGTGCCGAACGCGCCGGCGGCCTTGATCACCGTGCCGTCGGCGAGCGTGGTGAAGGTCGGGGCGGCCTCCTTGCGCGGGTGCGGATAGAGCGCGACGAAGTAGTGCCCGTCGCCGGGGAGTTGCAGGTGCATGAGGTCCTGCCACTCGGCGATCCGGCTGTTGTCCGTCCCGCCGTAGCGGAGCGTGTGGCGGGGCGTGTTGGCGGGGCTGGCGATGAAGTACTCGACGTCCATCTCGAACTTGCCCAGCGCGGTGTAGCGGTTTCCCATGGGCAGCTCGCGGGCGGGGAGCGGGACGTCGCCGGGCTTGTCGCCCAGGAACGCGGCGGCGTCCTTCGCCTGGTCGGCGCTGCCGAGCTTGTCGGAGAGGGTCCAGAACTGCCACGCGGTGGGCTGCCCGCCCACGGTGGTGTCGCGCAGGGCGATCCACGCGGGGCCGGCGGCGTCGGCGTCCTTGAGGAAGAGCAACTGGCGGGTCCAGTCGAGCTTGCCCTCCTTCGCGGGCGTCACCTTCGGGAAAGCGGGCACCGCCACCTTGGCCGGGAACCAGTCGCGGTCGTCGACCTTGGTGTTGACGAAGTTGGATCGCGTGTAGTCGGCGGTGGGGAGGTCGGCGAAGGAGCCGAAGTTGGTCTTGGTGTAGTAGCCGAAGGGGATCTTGGGGTCGGCGGGGCCGCCCCAGTTGCGGGCGAGGCGGACGCCGTCGCGCAGGAGTTCGTGGCGGCAGGCGTAGCCCAGGTCGTTGTTCTGGCAGATCGAGACGGGCACGCCGCGGGCGAACCATTGGGTGATCGCGCCGACGCCGGGCGTCCAGACGTCGAGGTTGCGCTGCGAGTCGACGCAGGCGAGGAAGTGCAGGAAGGACTCCTGCGGCGTGCCGTAGGCGTTGCGCAGGACGACGCTCAGCTCGGGGAATCGCTCGGAGCCCCAGTTGGGCGAGGCGGCGGGGAGCTTGGTGTCGGAGTAGTAGGCCTCATAGCCGCCCATGCGGGAGTCGCCCATGAAGGGCGGGTTGCCGACCTCGTTCCAGATGTATTGGATCGACTTGGAGAGGGCGGGGTCGTTCTTGGCGAGCATGCGGGCGGCGACGCCGAAGGTGGCGAAGTGGTCGCCGGTGGTGCCGCGGCCGTAGCCGCCCGAGCCGCGGACGTTGCTGCGCATCGGGTCGCGCGGGGTCTGGGTCTTGGCGAAGAAGGCGACGAGCTTCTTGAGGCGCGGGTCGTTGGTGAAGTCATGGAACCCGGCCCGCTGGGCGGCGATGGCGAACACGACAAGCGGGTCGAGGCTGACGTAGCCATAGTGCCCGCCCTCGGGGATCCACTCGCCGTTGGCGCCCACCTCGTCGTTGAGCCACTTGTCCTCCCACTTCACGCAGTAATCGCCCCAGGCCTTGGCGGCGGGGTGGTCAACCAGCGTGGCGGCGATGACGCCTTGGCTGAGCGTGTAGGAGCAGCTCATGTTGGGGTTGCCCGAGTGGTAGCCGCGCTCCATCGACCAGCACTGCGGCTCGGTCATGAGGTAGGCGAGGTAGGCCATCTGGGCGCGGAAGAGGGACTTCTCCTGCGGGGTGATGAGCGGGCTTTCGATCAGGGCGTCGTACATGCAGGCCGTGCCGATCGCGCTGCGCATCGTGTCGAAGTTGCCCAGCAGGGCGAGCTGCTCGCGCAGGCGGGTGACCACGGCGGCGGTCTCGGCGGGCGTGCGCTCGGCGGCGGGCTTCGAGAGGACGCGCATCACGCCCCCGGCCCACTCCCCGCCGATCCACTTCGCCAGTTGCGGATCGGTCTTGGCCTTGGCCCAACCGGCCTCGATCTCCTTCATGTCGACGAAGACGCGCGGGTTCGGGCGCTTCGTGTCGGCGGGCCAGTCGAGGACCATCTCCTTGATCTTGTCGAGCGACTCGCCGACCTTCGGCTCGCCCGCCGAGACCATCCACTTCCGCCCGCCCTTGGCGAGCGTGGCCTGCATCGTCACCGTGCCGTCCGCGGCGTAGAAGAGCGGGACGCGCTTGCGGCGCCAGTTCTCCCACGAGGCCTCGATCATCGTGAGGTTCCATGTCTTGAACCCGCCATAGGTCAGCGGGGCGACGGGGTCGACCCACGCGCCCGGGTCGCGGGCGGTGATCCGCAGCTCCGGCCCATCCTTGGGGGCGAGGCGGAACGACCAGCCGTTCTCCGCGAAGATGTGGACGAGGCTGACGTCAGGGGCGAGGAGGTTGAAGGGTTTTGGCGCTGTGTCGTTGGCGGCCGCGGGAGCGGGCATGGGGACGGTGCGGTCGCCCTTGGCCCACTGGCCGAAGCCCTTGGGGACGATGAACTGCGCGACGCCCGGGACGGGGGGCAGGCGGAATTCAAGGGCGAGCGTCGGGTTGTCGTTGCTGGACCGCATCTCCCAGCGGACGGCCGAGTCGCCGGCGACCACGGTCGCGCCGACGGTGATCGTCCCGCCGTCGGCCAGGACGTAGCGGGCGACGACGCGGGCGAAGGCCGGACCGGAGTCGGTCAGCTTCGACGACCACTCGACGACCTTGGCGTCGGCGAGCTTGGCGTCGCCGGTGAACTTGCTCCCGCCCGCCCACGCGCCCGTGCCGAGGCGCGAGGCGATGAGGATGCCCGGGGCCTCCTTGAGGGCGACCGGGGCTGCGGGCTTCTCGCCGCCGAGGAGCAGGCGGACGCCCGTGCCGGCGGTGGTGATGGTGACCTGCCCCTTCTCCGCGGCGACGGCCAGGTCCGACGCGACCTTCGCGGCGGCGGCCTTGCCGTAGGTGACGGTGTAGTTGGTCGAGGTGAGCGGCTTGAGTTCGTCGACCAGGATCGCCAGCTTGGCGCTCTTCACGCGGTCGGACTTGGGCGACTCAAGCTCGACGTCGGTGAGCTGCGCCGCGACGGGCCCCTTGGGGCCGGCGACCTGGAGTGAGTCGGCGACGCAGGCGCTCTTGGGCTCGAAGGGGTAGTGGAGCAGCTCGCGGGCGTAGGTCTGGTTGAGGTGTTCGCGGAGCGTGATGGCGGCGCCCGAGGCCATCGACTCGGCCGCGGCGGGGCGGGCGGCAAGGGCGACGAGCGCCAGGGCGGCGGTGAGCGTCGCGACGGGCAGGCCGAGCGATCGAAGCTGGGTCAGCATGAAGGTCTCCAGGGGAGGGCGGGTACAGCGGGAAGCGGCGGGTGATCTTACCGGGGGTGCCGGGGGTGGATCGAGGTTCTGGCGGGTTTGTCGGTCCTCGAACGTAATACTGTTCAAACAGCCTGTCAATCACGGGAAGGCGTAGGACGGGTAGTGCCGTGCCCGGCGAAACCCGCTTCGGCCGCGCGGGAGCGTGCCACATCGCGGCCTTTGGCCGCTATGTGCGGTTCACGGCATGGCATGAAAGCGCGTGATGGTGTCCGCATTCCTTGATTCCCGGGATGCCGAGGGCGAGGTTGGGAAATCCTGATGGATGCCTGTTCTCCGGCACATGGCAGCCTTCGGCTGCGATGTGGCACGTGCGCTTGCGCGCCGTTGTCCCACGAAGCAGCGGTTTTGCCTGGCATGGCTCAGCCCGGGTCTGGTGCCGTGTGCGTTTGCGAGTCTTCCTTCATCCGCGTGACTCGGCACGGTTTTCGTGCATTTGTGCCCACCCCCGCGCCGGGTTAGAGTCTCACTGTTGAAACAGTTGCGGGAGACGCACATGGCGGGCCGAGGCCCGGCTTCCAATCCGAACATCGACGTCTACGCCGCCCTCCGTCGGCGGATCGACCGCGGCGAGTTCGCGCCCGGGTCGCGCCTCCCCTCGCTCCGCGCGCTCGCCCAGCAGTACGGGCAGCGCGTCTCGCGCGTCCACCGCGCCGTCCAGCGCCTCGAGATCGAGGACCGCGTCCGCTCGCGCCAGGGCAGCGGCGTCTTCGTCAACGCCGCCGCCGCCGGCGTCCGTCGCGTGCTTCTGCTCAACCCCGTCACCGGCGACACCTGGGCCGACTACACCCGCGAGCTCACCCGCGCCCTGGGCGACGACCCGCAGATCCGCCTGCTTGTCCAGAGCATCGGCTCCGACGACCGCGGCGGCTCGCCCGCAGCTCTGCGCGCCGACCCGATCGCCAACCAGAGCGCCGACCTGCGCGCCAAGGTCCGCGCCATGGTCGACGAGGGCATCGACGTCATCCTCTTCAACGGCCTCGACCAGTTCGGCCTCTCCTTCATCACCGAGTACGAGGGCCGCGTCCCGCTGATCTGCTTCTACATCGACCACCTACTCGACGGCGTCGCGGGCGGGCGCGTCGTCTCCGACTGGCACCACGGCGGGTACAGCGGGATGAAGCACCTCATCGAACTGGGCTGCCGGCGCATTCTCCTCACCCGCCCGATCGACAAGGCCAGCGGCATCGTCGGCAGCTACCTCGCCGGCGCCCGCGCCGCCGCCAAGGAGAGCCTGCACCGCGTCGAGGTCGTCCCGTTCCTCGCCTCGGTGATGGACCCGCTCGCCGACGTCTTCGCCCGCTTCGCCGCGCTCTCCAAGTCCGGCCCCCGCATCGACGGCGTCTTCGCCCACTCCGACTGGTTGGCGGCGAGGCTGATGGCCGACCTCGCCCGCCGGGGCGTGCGCGTCCCGGGCGACGTCCCCGTGCTGGGTTATCACGACACGCCCTGGACGCGGATGACCGATCCGCCGCTCAGCTCCGTCTCGACCGACCCGCGCGGCGTCGCCGCCGAGGTGCGCAGGCTGCTCGACGAGCGCCGGCTGACCGACCACGTGGTGGTCAAGCCCAAGCTGATGATCCGCGGGTCGACTGTTTCCGGGGCGGGGGCGGGAG
>JAPLMQ010000169.1 GCA_026386955.1 Planctomycetota bacterium | reverse complement strand
TGCCGGGATCGTTGACGGTCACTCGGCGCGAGCTGATCTGGTCGATCGCCGTGGGCATTCTCATCGGGAGTCTGTTCACCGCGGCCGCCATCTATTTTTTCAGACTCGGCGATGGGACCGCGGGGTTGGCGGCCTCGCGTTGGATTCACGGAGACTTGGTCAGCCTTGAGCGGAAAACAGACAGAACCAAGCCCTACAGAGAGCACTGTTATCTGCTTGTGAAGGAACAGGACGGACGCAATGTGCAGTACAACTTTGAAGCGGCGTACTGGGACCGCATGAGCAAAGTTGCCGTCGGCGCTCCGATCAACCTGCGCGTGGTCCAGCAATATGTGCTCTCGGGCCCCAATTGTCCGTTGGTGCTCGAGGCTCGCGTCGGTGATCGCACATTGATTTCCCTTCAGGACATGCTCAGGCGGAAGAACGTCGATCGTGGGATAATGGTTGCATTCGGTATCGTGCTGGGGGCCATCGGGAGCTATTTTTTTCTCGGTGTATGGCGGATGCTTCGATTGAAGCGGGTGGAGACGTCGACCGGTTCAGGGCCGACTTATCGTTTGCCATAGGGTGCCGATTCCAAGAGTGATCTTTCTGGAGAATCACCGCATTTCTTTGTCCAGATGCTTCCCGATGGCCAATAGCCCTCCGTCGGGAAGGCCACGAAGCCTTGCCATTCCGATGCTTGTGGCATCCAACCTTGCCTCCTGTTTAGGATGCGCCACCGCATGGGCCGGACCGGCCGTGGATCGGGCGACCCCTGTCCCGTCGCTTGCGCTTCCGGCTAACAATTCCCCGGCATTTTTCGCCCCACGTCCCCCCGATCGCCGATAACCTGTGCAACTCCGACGCTGCCCGACCTTCCCTCCCAGGATGCACTCACGGATGAGCCTTCGACGCCAAGTTGTCGCCCTCGCGGCGCTGTTTTCCGTTCTGCTGATCGCCGGCGGCTGCAAGAAGACCGCGATCGTCCCCGACTATTCTCGCCCGCTCCCACCGGGCATGAACGCCCTGAGGAAGATCACCGACTACCGCGAGTTCCCCGATCCTTCCGCCGCCTTCCGCGGGAAGGACGCCGACCTCATGACCGCGCTCGACCGCAGCGCCGCCTGGTTCACCAGCCCCTCGACCAAGCGCTTCTACCCCCTCTGCGACATCACCCATGACCAGGCCTACGCCTCGGTCATCGCCCTGCGCGAGATCCTCAACCGCTCGGCCTCCCCCGAGGAGTTCAAGAAGCGGCTCTACCAGGAGTGCGACCCCTACATCAGCGTCGGCTGGAACGGGCAGGGCGTCGTCCTCTACACGGGCTACTACTCGCCGATCTTCACCGCCTCCAAGGTCCCCACGGCCGAGTACCGCTACCCGCTCTACAAGCGCCCCGCCAACCTCGTGGTCGACCCCAACGGCAACACCCAGGGACACACCGTCAACGGCGGGTTGCAGACCTACCCCGCCCGGGCCGAGATCGAGTCGTCCAACATGCTCAAGGGCACCGAGCTGGTCTACCTCAAGGACAAGTTCGAGGCCTACATCGTGCAGGTCAACGGCAGCGCCCGGCTGACCATGGCCGACGGGACGACGATGTACATCGGCTACGCGGGCAACAACGGGCACGAGTACACCAGCGTGGGCAAGCTGCTGGTCGAGGCGGGCAAGATCGACCGCAACCGCGTGAGCCTGCCCGTCCTGCGCGAGTACTTCAAGGCCCACCCGGCAGACCTCGATTCCTACACCGCCAAGAACGAGCGGTTCGTCTTCTTCGGCGAGTACACGCCCGAGACCTGGCCCGCCGGCGCGCTGGGCGTGAAGGTGACCAACTGGCGCACGCTGGCGACCGACAAGACGATCTTCCCGCGGGCGGGGTTGATCCTCGCCCAGACGGCGGTCCCGACCGGGGCCCCGGTCGCGCCGGTCCCCGGGATGGGGACGACGATTGGGGGTGCGGGCAAGGAGAAGGACGCGAAGCTCCCCGATGGGCAGCGGGCCTATGACCAGTTCATGCTCGACCAGGACGCCGGCGGCGCGATCCGCGCCCCGGGCCGGGCCGACATCTACATGGGCATCGGCGAGGGCGCCGAGAACATCGCCGGGCACCAGTACGCGGAGGGCAAGCTCTACTACTTCTTCCTCAAGCCCGAGCGCGTCCAGCCTTGGCTCGACGCCCTGAAGGCGGCGAAGTCCGGCGCGACCAAGATGTGAGCGGCTGAACCGTCGCAGTCACGATGACATGAACCAACAGAGCCCAGGCACTGCGGTGCCTGGGTTTTCTTTTGTTCGCATCCAGAGGGATTCAACCCGTCGAGCGCTGGTCGTCCGCGCCGGGCTTCCCGTCGCCCGTGGGCGGCGCGGCTGCGGCGCTCGGAGCCGCCGTTCCGGGGGCCGGCAGCGCCGGATGCCCCGTGACCAGCCGGCAGACCGCGACCAACGGCGCCGAGAGGGCGTACGCGGCGAAGAGCAGCGCGAATGAGTGCTGCACGCTGATGAGCATGAGCAGCAGGGGGATGACCAGCATGCCGATGCGCGTCAGCCCGGCCCGCCCGCGCAGGTAGCGGTTCATGACGTGGGCGTAGCGCATCCGGCTGACCATCGCGAACGCCGCCAGCAGCATGATCGCGACCATGCCCAGCGCGCTGTAGCGCACCCTCGGGTGGTCGGCCCCGAGGTTGAGCCCCACGAAGTAGTGCTGGTGCAGGAGCACGAAGCTCGCCACCGTCCCCGCGGCCGCGGGCGAGGGCAGCCCCTTGAAGCTCATGTGGTCCGACTCGCTGGCCTTGTGCACCTCGGCATTGAAGCGTGCGAGGCGCAGGGCGGCACAGGCGACGTAGATGCACGCGATCACCAGCACGGCGCGGTCGAGCAGCTCGTCCTTGGTCTCGGAGACGAAGGGCGTGCCGATGGCGATGAGCTGGATCGCCGTGAAGGCGGGGGCGACGCCGAAGGTGACCATGTCGGCCATCGAGTCGAGCTGCTCGCCCAGGTCGCTGGTGCTGCGGGTCATGCGGGCGACGCGCCCGTCGAGCCCGTCCATGACCATGCCCAGGAAGACGAAGACCGCCGCGAAGGTCAGCGGCGTCCAGTGCCAGGGGAGCGGCGTGTCGGCGGGCCGGCTGGCGAGGAAGATGGCCGCGAACCCGCAGAGCAGGTTGCCCAGCGTGAAGAGCGTGGGCAGGACCGCCAGCGTCTGCCGGACGCGCCGCCGCCGCCGGCTCGTGCCGCGGCTCTCGGCCTCGCCCGGGGGCCGCTTCGACTTGTCATCAGGGGTCAGGCGGAAAGGCATGCATTCATTCTATCGGTCAAAACGGCGAGAGGCGCAAGCCGACAGCGTTCACCCCACGCGGATCAGCGCGTGGTAGCTGCCGTCTTGGTAGCTCGTGCCGCGGCCTTGGGGGAGTTCGAGGTGCTCGGCCAGCAGTTCGCCCTTGAGGTGGGTCGCGGCCCAGCGGGCCTGGGCCTGGTTCTCCTGCTCGTCGAGGCTGCAGGTGCTGTAGAGCACGTGGGCCTGCGGGGCGAGGAGGGCGGCGGAGTCGCCGATGATCGTGCGCTGCAGCGTCGCCAGCGAGGCGAGCGACTCGGGGTTGAAGCGGTAGCGGGCCTCGGGGCGACGGGCGAGGACGGCGGTGTTGGAGCAGGGCACGTCGAGCAGCAAGAGGTCGGCGCGGCGGCCGGCGAGCGTGCGGCCGAGGCTTTCGATGAGGCAGCCGGTGGCGTTGGCGAAGGGCGTCAGGGAAGTGCGGAGCGGGCCGACGCGGCGCTCATCGAGGTCGGTGGCGACGATCTGGGCGCTGGGGTGGAGCAGGGCGAGTTGGCGGGTCTTGGTGCCGCGGCCGGCGCAGTAGTCGAGGATGAGCTTGGGCGAGAGCGCGGCGGTGGAGGCGACTGCGAGCGACGAGGCGGGGTCCTGCACGCGGCGGGCGACATTGGCGGCGAGGAAGGCGACCAGGCCGTCGTGGTCGCCGGTCCAGACGACGAAGCCCGCGCGGGCGTGCGGCGCGCAGGCGGCGTTGTCTTGCGCGGCGGCGTCGAAGCCCGGCTCGACGGCGACGATGGTGGGCGGCGTGATGATCCCGTGCAGCGCCAGCGCCGTCGCCTCCGCCGCGCCGAAGCGGGCGATCCACGACGCCACCAGCGGGACGGGGTTGCTCGTCGCCAGCGCGAGGTGCTCGGAGAGAGCGGCAGGCGACACTCCGGGCGCAGGCAGCGTCGCCTGCGCGAGCGGCACGTAGCCCTCCTCGAGCGGCAGGCGGTCTGCCGCGGGCGTCCACGCCTCGCCGGCCACGCTGGGCTTCCGCAGCCCCGCGACGCGGCGCAGCACGGCGTTGACCAGCCCCGCGGCCCCGGGGCGCACCAGCACGCGCGAGAGCGCGACCGACTCGTCCACCACCGCATGCGCGGGCAGGCGGTCCATGAACAGGAGCTGCGCCGCGGCACAGAGGAAGAGCCCGCGCAGCGACGGCTCGATGGCGTTCATCGGCTGGCGTAGGAAGCCGTTGATGATGTGCTCGAGGGTGATCCAGCGCTGGATGGCGGTGCGGTGGATCGCCAAGGCGAGGCGGGCGTCGCGCGCGTCGAGGCCGGAGGCGTCGAGCGGGGCGGGGTCGAGGCGGGGGAAGCTCTCGCCGGCGCGCCCCAAGGCGGCGGCGGCGACGCCTCGGGCGGAGCGGGCGATTTCGCGGGCAGAGTCGCGGGTGGCGGTCATGAGGGAGGCCGAACCTGCTTGGCGTCGGGCGAAGCATCCGGCGTGGGCGGCGGCGTGGCAGGAGAAGGCGGAGGTGGGGGCGGCGGAGGGGCGGAGGTGGCCTTGGGCGTGAGGGCCTTGCGCACCTCGTCGAGGAGTTGGTCGACCTTGAAAGGCTTGAAGAGCACCGTCGAGAGCCCCTCCTGGCTGGCGCGGACGATCGAGTGGTGCGGGTCGTAGCCGAAGCCGGTCATGAGGATCACGGGCAGGTCGTCGCGCCGGCGACGGGCGGCGGCGAAGATGTCGTAGCCCGTGGAGTGCGGCATCTTGATGTCGGAGACGATCAGGTCGAAGTCCTGCTGCTCGATGAGGTTGATCGCCTCGTAGCCGTCCTTGCAGACGGAGATCTCGCAACTGTACTTGGCGAGCACCTCGCCGATGGTCTTGCGGATGTTGAGCTCGTCGTCGGCGATCAGGACGCGCTTGCCGGCGAGCAGGGCGTCGGTCTTCTTCGCGGAGGCGCGGTCGAAGCCGATCACGCGCTGCGGCCCCGCCTTGACGTCGGCGAGCGAGGAGCGGATGTCCTGCACGAAGCCGACGATCTTGTTGAGCCTCTCGCGCATCGAGTCGTCGCCGATGTACTCCTCCATCAGGCTCTGGGCCTCGGTGACGATGTGCGAGAGGGGCTGGCCCATCTCCTGCACGACGCTCTCGGCGAGCTGCCCGAAGGTGTTCACGCGGTCGACGCGGAGGATGTCGAGGATGTTGAGGGCGAGCGCGACGTACTGGCCGAAGATCTCGGCGAACTGGCGGTCGTCCTCGTCGAAGGCGCCGACGGTCTCGCTCTCGATGTTGAAGATGCCGATGACCTTGTCGTGCAGCTTGAGCGGGACGGTCAGCGAGCTCTTGCAGTGGTGGATGCCGGTGACGTAGCGCGGGTCTTTTTCGGTGTCGTGGCAGATGTAGCTGCGGGCGGTGGCGGCGACGTACCCGCTGATGCCGTTGCCCTCGGGCTGGGCGTAGAGGTCGATCTCCAGCGCCTCGCGCGGGAGCCCCTCGGCGATCACCAACTCGAGCTTGTGCGTCTTCTTGTCGACCAGCCGGATCGCGAAGTGGTCGAAGTGGAGCAGCTCCTTCGAGAAGCGGATGATCTTGTCCTGCAAAAGCTGGAGCCGTTGGCCGGGGGTGAGCTTGGCGATGGCCTCGGCCTCGAGCTTGGCCAGCTCGCGCCCCGCGGAGTCGATGGCGTTGATCTTCTGCTGCAGACGCCGGCCGCTGGTCGCGTCCCAGACCACCGCGACCACTTGCCTCACGTGGGCCTGCTCGTCGATCACCGGCGAGGTGATCATCTCGAAGTAGCGGTCGTCGTCGGCCTGGAAGGTGTACTTCTTCGAGCGGTGCGGGCTGCCGTCGGACGTGGGGCTGACCTGCTGGGAGAAGACCGCGCGGGCCTGCCCGCAGATCGCCCGCACCTTCTGCACCACCTCGGGCGGGAAGCTGCGCAGGCGGTTGTTCGACCAGGCGCAGCGGCCGTCGGCGTCGACGATGCAGACGCCCTCGCCGATGGTGTTGAGCACCACGCTGGACTGCTGCCCGACCAGGGCCCGCTCGAGGGGGAGGAAGTCGCCCACGTCGGCGAAGATGGCGTGGTAGGTGCGGTTGCGCAGCGCGTGCATTGCGTCCTCCATCTTGTCGAACGTGTCGACTTCGTAGATGGCGCGCAGCGCGGCGGAGACGGCGGGCTGGTTGTTGTGCTTGCCCGTGAGGATCAGGACGCGTTGTTTCATCTGGTCCATGGCGACTCGCCCGTTCCCGGCCTTGACGCCTGCCGGGAGGCTCGAATGATCCGTGTCGATGATCCGCGTCGACCTTCAATACATCGGTCTACATCGGGCGTGGATCGATCGAGCCGTCAGAATCGGAGGGCTGAACATTGTAGCCCGCGTTGCAGCCCCGGAATCGCGGTTTCCGGAGCGTCGTTCCGGTTGAATCGCCTGGGAAATCGGGTCCTAGAACTTGCGGGTGATCACGGCGTCGGCCATCTCCAAGAGCAGGTCGCGCGCCGGGGAGGGGGGCAGCGGCGCGAGGGCTTCCTTCGCCTCGGCGATGACCCGCCGGGCGAGGGTGAGGGCGTAGTCGAGCGAGCCGTGCTGGCCGAGCAGGCGGTGGATCTCGTCGAGCAGCGCGGGGTCGGTGGGGCGGATGTCCGCGTTGATGTCCGCGCGAGCGTCTGCGGGTGTGTGGCCGAGCCCCGCCATCAGCCGGGCCCGCGTCTGCGGGCCGACCGAGCGAAGCAGGTGGATCGTCGGCAGCGTGAGCTTGCCCTTCTCGAGGTCGCGCCCGAGCGACTTGCCGACGGTCTTGGGGTCGCCCGCGAGGTCGAGCACGTCGTCGACGATCTGGACTGCGACGCCCAATTTCTCGCCGCAGGTGTAGAGCCCCTCGACGATCTCGGGCGAGGCCCCGCTGAGCAGGGCGCCCAATCGGCAGCAGGCGCCGCAGAGGCTGGCCGTCTTGCGGCGGATGATCTCGAAGTAGGTCGCCTCGTCGAGGTCCCAGTTCTCGCGGTTCGCCAGTTGGAGGAGCTCGCCCTCGCAGACGGTGTTGGTCGCGTCGGCGATCTGCCGGCCCGGGAGCGGCGAGGGGAGGCTGGTGCAGAGGTGGTAGGCGTGGCTGATGAGGTAGTCGCCGAGCATCACGGCCGTCTCGTTGCCGTGCAGCTTGTTGACGGTCGAGCCGCTACGGCGGACGTCGGCGTCGTCGAGGATGTCGTCGTGCACCAGCGTCGCCATGTGGACCATCTCGACGACGGTGGCGACGACGCGGTGGGCGTCGGTCAGCGCGAGGCTGTCGCCCGGGGCCGGCGAGCTTGCCATCCCGCTGGCGAGGACCAGCATGGGGCGGAGCATCTTGCCGCGGTAGCGTTCGACGTGGGCGACGAGGGTGTTGACGCAGGGCAGGTCGCTGAGCAGCTCGGCCGAGAAGCGGGCCTCGACCTCGGCCAATTCCTCGGCGAGTCGGAGGCGGATCGCACGGTCGGTCGGGGCGAGCATCGGGCCGGTTCCCGCCGCCTGTGCTGTGGTGATGCTGGGGATCAAGGGGCGCCTTTGTTGGGGGCTCCCGATTTTATAGGCGAATGGGGCGCAAAGGCTAGTGCCATGCTCACACGACTGCGCGAAACACCGAACGGAGTGCGAACGGAATCGATCGCGATTCGACAACGCTGAGGGGAAACGACGTCTCGAAGTCCCAGGCACCGCAGTGCCTGGGCTTTGGGGTTCGTCTCTGTTGCGACGTTGTCGCGACGTTGTCGCGACGTTGTTGCGGCTTTCGGATTGCTCTGCGCGGCTTGCATCCCCGCGCGCAATCACCATGATATTCCCCTTCCCCCGGACTTCCCCCCGGAATTGCCCCGGACGTCCCGCCGCTTTCACCACCCCCGACTTCCAGGAGACCGCCCGTGTCCCAGCTCGACATCCGCATCGGCACCCTCGCCTCCGCCTCCGCGGGGACCAACTACCTCCGCCAGATCATCCCCCACGGCTTCGAGAGCTTCAGCCTCACCCACTGGCAGCACATCGGCAACGTCGACCACAAGACGCTCTCCAAGGAGGTCAAGAAGCTCCTTGATGAGACCGGCAACACGGCCGTGATCTCCTCGCTGGGCATCTTCGGCAACCCGCTCGAGGACAAGCAGACCGCCAAGGACTGGGGCCGCTGCATCGACTCCTGCAAGGACTTCGGTTGCGACGTCGTCGCCGGCTTCGCGGGCTGCATCACCGGCAAGCCCGTGGGCGACTCGTACAAACAGTTCGGCAAGGTCTTCGGCCCGCTCGCCAAGAAGGCCGAGCAGAAGGGCGTCCGCCTCGCGTTCGAGAACTGCGACATGGGCGGCTGGTGGCACAGCGCCCAGTGGAACATCGCCCACGCGCCCACCGCCTGGGAGGCGATGTTCAACGAGGTCGACTCGCCCGCGATCGGCCTGGAGTGGGAGCCCTGCCACCAGATGAACAGCCTCATCGACCCGCTCCCGCAGCTCCGCCAGTGGATCAAGAAGGTCTTCCACGTCCACGGCAAGGACGCCACCGTGCAGTGGGACGTCGTCCGCACCAAGGGCATCCGCGGCGGCGTGCCCTACGTCCACCACCGCACGCCCGGCTTCGGCGACACCAACTGGACCGACGTCATCTCCATCCTCCGCATGGGCGGCTTCAAGGGCGCCATCGACATCGAGGGCTGGCACGACCCCGTCTACCGCGGAGACATGGAAATGACGGGTCAAGTGCACGGCATGAACTACCTCAAGAATTGTCGTGGTGGTCCGTTCATCCCGAACCCGAAGTAAATCCCGCATCGATCGATGCGCGTGACGAAGTTTCCATCTGCAAGGATGTAGGGCTTCAGCCCTGCATCAAATCCCCAACACAGAACCGTTCTCGATTTCCCTCAGGAGCATCTCATGAAGCGTTACGAAAAAGCCTCTGACATCAAGGTCGGCGTCGTCGGCTACGGCGGCGCGTTCAACATGGGCAAGCATCACCTCGAGTCGATGAAGGCCGCGGGCATGACCCCCAAGGCCGTCTGCGAGGTCGACCCCGCCCGCCTCGAAGTCGCCGGGAAGGACTACCCCGGCATCGAGACCTACTCCAAGGTCGAGGAGATGCTCGCCAAGTCGAGCGTCGATTTGATCGTGCTCATCACCCCGCACAACACCCACGCCCCGCTCGCCATCGCCGCCCTCAACGCGGGCAAGCACGTGGTCTGCGAGAAGCCCTTCGCCATCACCACCGCGGAGTGCGACGCGATGATCGCCGCCGCCGAGAAGTCGGGCGTGATGCTCTCGACCTTCCACAACCGCCACTGGGACGGCTGCGTCCTCAACGCCGTCAAGCAGCTCGAGGCCGGCACGATCGGCGAGATCTTCCGCATCGAGGTCGGCATGGGCGGCTACGGCAAGCCCGGCGACTGGTGGCGCTCCAGCAAGTCGATCTCCGGCGGCATCCTCTACGACTGGGGCGTGCACCTGCTCGAGTACTCGCTGCAGCTGATCAAGTCCGACCTCGCCGAGGTCTCGGGCTTCGCGAAGATCGGCTACTGGGCCGACCAGACCAAGTGGAAGGCCGACACCAACGAGGACGAGGGCTTCGCGGTCGCCCGCTTCACCAACGGCAAGTGGATCACATTGCGCATCAGCGCGATCGACTCCAAGCCCAGCGACAAGTTCCTCACCGCCACGGGCACCAAGGGCACGATGTCGCTCGACTGGAACGCCGCGGAGATCGTGCAACACAAGGACGGGCAGACCGTGACGACCCGCATCCCGCACCCGCCGGGCGAGGGGCAGAAGTTCTACAACAACGTCGCCGCCCACCTGACCACGGGCGAGGCGCTGGTGATCACCCCGCAGTGGGCCCGCCGCCCGATCCACGTGCTCGACCTGGCCTGCCAGAGCGCGGCCAAGGGCACGGCGATCAAGGCGACGTACAAGTAAGAAGACCGACGCGGGAGACCTTGCCCGCGCGATTCAAGATTCGATGCCCGCCCGCCCCAACTCCGGGGCGGGCGGTTTTTTTCTCCCCCGAGTCCGAGCTTGACCCGAGGCGGACCGGCTTCGCGGGACTCAACCCGGGTTCCCCTCCGGGCCGCCCGGCTCCGTCGTCGCTGGGGCATGCTTGAGCTCCTCCGCGAGCCCGATCCGTTTGCGGGTGACGGCGTCGCCCGGCTCGACTTCGAGCACGGCCTTGAAGTGGGCGATGGCCTCGTCGTACCGCCCGAGGCGGAGAAGCAGCAGGCCGAAGTTGCCGTGGGCCGAGGCGTAGCGAGGCTCGTGGCGGAGCGACAGTTCGTAGAAGGGGATCGCCTCGGCCGCCCGGCCCCGCTTCTCGAGCAGCACCGCCAGGTTGTTCGCGGCCTCCGCGTAGGTCGGGTCGATCGCCAAGGCGCGGCGGTAGTGGGCCTCGGCCTCGTCGAACTGGCCTTGATAGACCTTCAAGTCGGCGAGAGAGCCGAGGTAGCGCAGGTTGTCCGGCTGCAACTGCATGGCCCGGCGAAGATGCAGCTCCACGAGGCCCTTGGAGTCGCGGGCGTCCAAGGCCATTTCGGCGTCGGCGAGGTTGGAGTGGGCGACGGCGTAGCCGGGCTGGAGTTGGAGCGCGATGCGGAGTTGATCGGCGGCGTCGGTGTACTTGCCCTCGCGGAGCAGGGCGGACCCGAGCAGGGTGTGGACCATGTAGTTGTCGTGCGTGAGGGAAAGCGTGCGGCGGGCGATGGTGGCGGCGTCGCGCCAATGGGTGATCTGCAGGCGCGTCGCGGCGACCATGGCCGTGAGGATGGCGAGGCAGCCGACGACGGTGGCTGCGCGGAACGCGCGCGACCGGCCCGCCTCCGGCAGCAGCCACGCGAAGGCGATCGCCAGCCCGATGCCCGGGACGTAGGTGTAGCGGTCGGCCATCGACTGCCGCCCGACGTGGAGGATGCCCACGACCGGCAGGAGGGCGATGAGGAACCAGAGCCAGCCGACAGCGGCTTGGGGCCTGCGGCGGGCGAGCAGGAGCGTGCCGAGCGTGATCGTGAGCATGACGCCCGCGGCGAGGGCGACCTTGGGCATGGGCTGGTACGGGGCCCACGGGTAGAGCAGCGCGAGGTCGTGGGGCCAAAGGGTCGTGCCGACGTAAGTCGCGGTGGAGACCATCGCGTTGCCCAGGCGCGCGCCCAGGCCGAACTGGCTCAGCGGGCGGAAGGTGTCGCCTTGGTTGGCGGCGATGATCGTGACGACGCAGGAGGCCAAGGCGAGGGCGAAGAGCGGGAGCTTTTCGAGGAAGAGCAGGCGCGGCGGAGTGCGCGGGAACGTGGGTAGCTCATCGGGCGATCCCGCCTCGCGCCACCGCCGCATCGGCCAGCAGTCGAGCAGCAGGAGCAGGAGCGGGAACGAGACGAGCATCGGCTTGGCGGCGAGGCTCAGCGCGTAAGGCAGGACGACCAGCGCCATCCGCCTCCACGACGGCGCGCGGGCGAAGCGCACGTAGGCCAGCAGCGCGAGCAGGCCCAGCGCGGTGCTCAGGACGTCCTTGCGCTCCGACGCCCAGACGACCGATTCGACCCGCAGCGGGTGGACCGCGAAGAGCGCCGCCGCCAGCGCCGAGCGCCAGAGCGAGCCGGTCATGGCCCGCAGCCCCAGCGCGAGCATGGCGACGTTGGCGCTGTGGAGCAGGAGGTTGGTGAAGTGGAACCCCGCGGGCTTCATCCCGAAGAGCTCGGCGTCGAGCATCAGCGACAGCCACGTGAGCGGGTGCCAGTTCGACTGGAAGTTCGTGGTGAAGGCCCAGTGGATCGACTTGGGTGTGAGGCCGGCGATGACGAAGCGGTTGTCCCAGATGTAGACGCCGTCGTCGTAGTTGATGAAACCGCAGGCGAGGGCGGGGAGGAAGACGGCGAAGGTCAGCAGCGGGAGGCCCAGCAGGACCATGGCGGCGGTGACGCCGGGGCGGGGCGTCTTCGCAGGGGCGTAGGACGATTCTGGCCGCGGGGGGCTCTCTATCGATTCGCCGACGCTCGATGAACTCAAAGCGGGCACGAATGAACTCCGACATCATCCCCGGCGGCAATTCCCGGCAATCATGGCCGGTGTGTCAGGCAATCCCCAAGGCGACGACCGACTGGTAGGTGATGACCGCGGCCACGTAGGCCAGGCTGCTCATGTAGACCTGCTGGAACGCCGCCCACTTCCAGCTCCCGGTCTCCCGGCGGGTCACGGCGAGGGTCGAGAGGCACTGCATCGCCAGCACGTAGAAGACCAGCAGGCTCAGGCAGGTCGCCGTGGTGTAGACGGGGCTGCCGTCGGCGCGGGTGGCCTTGCGCATGGAGTCGTAGATGGAGTCGCGGTTCTCCTCCGCGGCCTCGCTGCCCACGCCGTAGACGATCGCCAGGGTCGAGACGATCACCTCGCGGGCCGCGAGCGAGGTGATGATGCCCACGCCGATCTGCCAGTCGAAGCCCATGGGGGCGATCACCGGCTCGATGAAGTGGCCGACGCGCCCGGCAAAGGAATGGTTCAGCGCCGACTTCTCCTCGATTGCCTTGGCCTGCTTCTCGATCTCGCCCGCCTCCGCTTCCTTGCCCGCGGCCTTGAGCTCCTCCGATTGCTTCGTGAGCGTCTGCACCTCGGCCGGCGCCTCGCTCTTGGGATAGGTTGCCAGGGCCCAGAGGAGGATCGAGAGCAGGAGGATGACCGAGCCCGCCTTCTTCACGAAGACCATCGCGCGGTCGATCATCGTCAGCAGCGCGGTCCGCAGGCTGGGCGTCTTGTAGCCCGGGAGTTCGAGCACCAGCGGGCGGCTCTCGCCCTTGAGGAGCGTGCGCTTGAATAGCCAGGCGGTGCCCAGGGCGGCGATGATGCCGGTGCAATAGGCGATGGTGAAGAGCACCGCCGCCTTGAGGGGCGAGTGCGGGAAGAGCAGCCCGCTGGCGAGCATGGTGTAGACGGGGATGCGGGCCGAGCAGGCCATGAACGGGGCGACGAGGATGGTGACGAGGCGGTCGCGGCGGTCCTCGATGACGCGCGTCGCCATGATCGCGGGGATGGCGCAGGCGTGGGCCGAGAGGAGGGGGACGAAGGCCTTGCCGGGCAGCCCGACGAAGCGCATCAGCCGGTCCATGACGAAGGCGGCGCGGGCGAGGTAGCCGGTGTCCTCGAGGAGCGAGAGGAAGAAGAAGAGGATGCAGATCTGGGGCAGGAAGACGAGCATGCCGCCCACGCCGCCGATCACGCCGTCGTTGAGCAGGCTGCGGAAGTCGCCCTCGGGCAGGTGGTTGCCGGTGATGGTCTGGGCGTGTTGGAAGAGGGTCTTGATCCAGTCCATCGGGTACTGGGCGATGGAGAAGATCATCGTGAAGACCACCAGCATGACCGCCAGGAACGCGACCACGCCCACGACGGGGTCCGTGAGGAACTGGTCGATCTTCTCGGTGCGCGAGCCCTTGGCGACCGGCGTCGCCACCGTGCAGCGCGAGCCCACGCCCTCGGCCCAGTCATACCGCGCCGAGTGCGGGCAGCCGTCGCAGCCCGAGCACGAGGGCGTGACCGACGGCTTGGCCTGCGCGGGCTCGTCGACGGTCTGCTCGATCAGCCGGCGGAGCTCCTCCAGCCCGGCCCCCGTCCGCGCGGAGATGCCCACGACCGGGCAGCCCAGCTCCTTGCTCAGCGCGGGCAGGTCGAGTTTCAGGCCCTGGGCCGACGCCAAGTCCATCATGTTCAGCGCGACCAGCGTGGGCAGCTTGAGCTCGAGCACCTGGCTGGCGAGGTAGAGGTTGCGCTCGAGGTTGGTGGCGTCGACGATCAGTACCGCCGCGAGTGGGGCGGCGTGGCCGGGGACGGCCCCGAGCAGCGAGTCGCGGGCGACGACCTCCTCGGGCGTGGCGGAGGTGAGCGAGTAGAGCCCCGGGAGGTCGAGGATCTCCACGACGCGTCCGCCGAGGGTCACCTTGCCCGAGCGCCGCTCGACGGTGGTGCCGGGGAAGTTGGCGGTCTTGGCGCGCAGGCCGGTGAGGGCGTTGAAGAGCGTCGTCTTGCCGGCGTTGGGGTTGCCGATCAGGGCGACGCAGGGGTGCTCTGCGGCCGGCGCCGGGGGCTTGCGGACCTCGAGGTGAATCGTGGCGATGGCCGGGGCCTTTCAGGCGGGTGCGGGGCGGAGCGGCGCAGGTCGGTGCAAATCGGCGCAAGTCGGCGCAAGTCGGCGTGGATCAGCGCCGGTCGGGGCTCATGGATGGTGGCTGCAATCGGGGGCGATGCAGGCCGAGACCATGATGCGGTTGGCGAGCCGGTGCGAAAGCCCCAGGCGCGAGCCCAGGACGCGCAGGATCATCGGGTCGCCTCGCTTGATGACCTCGATCCGCCTGCCCACGCAGACACCCATGGCCTTGAGACGGTCCATGTCGGCGTCGGCGGCGTCGATCCGGGAGACCGTGGCACAGACGCCAGGGTCGAGGCGGTCGATTCCCTGCCCGTCCAATTGAGGGGCGGCGACGTAACCCGAGCCGGCGCCGGGGCCTGTCGGGGACAGCGGAAGGGGGATTCGCGTGGGTTCGGGGGCACTCACAGCGGGCGGTCCAATTGCAATCAAGTCTCAAAATCTATCACGCCCGGGGGGAAAGTCAACGCAGCGGCGTGCCGTGGATTCGCGAAGTTCGTGTTGTGGGCGGGGGCGCTGATCTGGGTTAGCTGGACGCGTAAGCGACGGCTTTGGACGCCCAGCGAACAGAACCTTTTCAGAACGCCGGACCGTTCAAGCCGTCGCTTGCGCGTCCGGCTAACCCAGAGCGTTGCGCATCCGTTTCGCCTGCCCTCACGGCTTCGCCTCCGCAGGCTTGCTCGCCGCGGTCTCCAGCCCCTGCCTCAGCGCCTGGGCGAACTCCACCAGCGTGCGGTTGTCCGACCGCAGGGCCGCGTTGAGCATCGGCGATTTGGGGTCGCGCACCGCCGTCGCCAGGTCGACCATCTTCACCAGCACGTCGCCCGACCGCTCCGCGGTTTCGTGGATCGTCTTGAAGGCATCTTTTTCGGGGGCGGCCTTGTCCGGCTCGGGCAGGAAGGTCAACGCCCACGCCTGCGCCGCCGGGTCGAGCTTGGGGAAGACGTCGATCAGCGCCTTGGTCAGCTTCGCGCTGGTCTCGGCCGCCTCGGGGCTCGTCCCCGCGGTGCGCACGGCCTCGGGGATCAGCGCCAGCGCCTTGAGCCGGACCGCCGGGTCGGCCGGGGCGCTGAGCGCCTCAAGCCAGCCCGCGACGTTCGCCGCGTTGGCGGGCACGCCTTGCCGCTCGATCAGGCGGGCCATGTCGGCCGCTCCCAGCGGGCCGGCGCTGTAGCGCCCGTTCGCGGTGGGGTACGGGTCGAGCATCGCGAGCGTGTTGAGCTGGATCGTCTCGGTGCCCGCCGCCGTGAGCAGCGCGCCGAGCATTCCGCGGTCGAGCCGGACCGGCACGTCGAGCGATTGGCGTCCGTCGAGGCGCAGGCGGCGGTGGACGTCGACCACGCGCGGGGGCAGTTCGCTCTTGCCCGTCTGCCCGGGGCGGATCGTGCTGAGCAGGAAGACGCGCGTCGGCACCGTGCCCTCGGGCCCCATCGACATCGGGATGTCGGTCGCGTTGCGGATGCGGAGCACGGCCCGGATCGGCTCGAGGTATTTCTAGCGGTGCGGCTCGACGGTCAAGGCGAGGATGATCCACGCCTGCTCGGCGGGGTTGGGGTTGACCAGCAGCCGCGGCCACTCGGCCAGGCGGTCGCCCACGGCAAGCCCCGCCGGCGTGGCCGTCACTGGGAAGCCCAAGGCGCGAAGCTCAAGGCACGAGAGCAGCCCGGAGAGGCCCGACGCGCCGGACTCGGCCGACTTGGCCAGCCACTCGCGCCGCTCGCGCGACTCCGCGGGGTAGCTGTGCCCCATGCCGTAGCAGGCGAAGGGGTCGGTGGCGATGAGCTGGATCAGGGCCGCGCGGGCCTCCTCGACGCGCCCGGCCCGAAGAGACAGGAAGCCGCGGAGACGCTTGCCCAAGGGCTGGTCGGCGGGCGTCTTTTCCACCAGCGCAGGGAGCGCCTGCAGAGCCTTCGCGGCCGCGGCGGTGTCGCCTTCATTGAAGAACAGGAGGTCGATCCACGCCTGCTCGGTCTGGGCCATCGCGCCCTCGGGTCCGGGGCGCTTGGCCCGGCGGGCGACGTCTTCGCGGACCCGCGTGAGCGAGGCCGCGGCGCGCTCGAAGCCGCCGTCGCGCTTCAGCAGGGCAACGCGGAGAATTTCCAGGTCGATCGGCAGCCCCGCGCCGATCGTCGGAGCCGAGGGTGCGGCGTCGCTCGGGGCGGTCGCCGGCGCCGATTCCGGCTTCACCGCCGGCGCGGTGGCAGCGGGGGCCGTCGTGGCTCCGGGGGCGGCGGGGCTCCACGCGGCGTCAAGCTGGTTGAGCAGCGCCAGCGCCTGGGCCGTCTGACCCGCCGAGGCTAGCGAAATCACCATCGAGGCGTAGTAGTTCGTCGCCTCCTGGGGCGAGAACGGCGAGGTCGAGACCGATTTCGCCGCGGCAAGCTGCCCGACGGCGTCGAGGTACGCGCCTTGCGAAAGCAGGATGTTGCCCAGTTGCCAGCGGGCCATGGAGTCGGTCGGCGCGGAGCGGACGACCGCCAGCAGCGTCGCCCCGCGGTCGAGCGGGGGGGCTTGGCGGGCGAGCGTCAATTCGTAGGCCATGGCCGCGGCCCGCGGGTTGGCGGGGTCTAGCTGCAGGGCGGCCTTGAGGCGCAGGGCGAACTCGCGGTTGTCGCCACGCTCGCTCGCGGCCCGGGCGAGGTAGGTCGCGAGGCGCGAGCGCAGCGCGGGGCTCAGCCCGCCGGCGCTCGTGCCGTCGGCCAAGTTGGCCACTGCGGTGGTGCGCTGCTCGATGGTCTGCTTCTGGTTGATCGAGCGCTGGATCAGGTCCCACTGGGCCACGTCGTCTTCGGGCCGCAGCCGGCAGTAGGCCTTCAGGGCGTCGAACGAGCCGGCCTTGTCGTCGAGGCGGTCGGCGAGCTCGAGCCGCAGCCGCCAGCTCTCGGCGTCGTCGGGCGCAAGCTTCAGCGCCTGTTCGAGCAGGATCCGGGCCCGCACGAGTTGGTCGGTCCGCGGCTGCCCCTTGCCCTCGAGGGCGTCGTCCACCAGGGTCAGCAGCCGCTCGGCGAGCATGCGCGGAGGGTCGTCGACCGGGCCGGCATTCTGCCCTGAGGCCCCTCCGGCAACCTGGCCCCGGGCCGGCTCGGTCCAAGGGGGAGCCAAGGCCAACGCCGCCGCGGCCGTCGCCGCCCACATCCATTCGGTCTGCCGTCCGAGCATGATGAGACTTCCTTGTCGGTCCGCTCTTGTCGGTCCGCTTGCGATAGTTACTTTTTCGGTCGCCCGGGCTTGGTTGCGTGACGATGTTGGGCCGACGCCCGCGTCGCCGGCGGCCACGCCGACCGCATCGCCATGGTCATCCGGCGACCATCTTCGCCACGGACCACGCGATCCACAACAGCGCGAGCAGCACCAAGCCCGCCGGGACCGCCTCCAGACGGCGTCGCACGGCGGGGTTGGCCAGTGGGAAGAGCGGGTCGGCGACCAGGGCCATCAGGACGAACTCGCCGCCGGCGAGCAGGAGAATCCCCCACGCGAACACGATCGATCGCCACGAGTCCGCCGGCGCGTCCAGCAACCCGGCGACCCAGCCCGTGGCCGCGTCGCACTGGAGCAGCAATCCCAGCCCCGCCGCCAGCAGCGCCGCCGCCCAGAGCGACGCCAGCACCCGCGCGGTGACCCCGCCGCCCGCGTGCGACCGCCGCCTGTGCATCGACCTGATCGGGTTGGGGCGGGCGAGGGTCATGGTGCGTTTGGAGTTCCGCCTTGAGGCGGTCTTCTATGAGGCGTGATTTGCCCTTGGCGGCGTCCCGTCGCCCCTCAAACCTTCACCCCCGGAACCCCCGTCAACCCCGACGCCAGCTCGCCCACGAACCGCCCGACTTCCGCCACCAGCGCGGGCGAGCCTTTCTCGCGGAACTCCGCCACGCGGCGCATGATCGCCGAGCCGACGATCGCCGCGTCGGCGACGCCGACGACTTGGCCGACCTGCTCCGCGGTCGAGACGCCGAAGCCCACCGTGATCGGCAGGTCGGTCACTTGGCGCAGCCGCTGGACGCGCTGGCCCAAGTCGGGCGGGAGGGCCGTGCGCTCGCCGGTGATTCCGCCGCGGGAGAGGAGATAGACGAATCCACTGCTGGCCTTGGCGATCTTCTCCGCACGCTCGATCGGCGTCGTCGGGGCGATGAGCATGCTGAAGATCAGTCCCTGGGCCCCGGCAAGGTCGCGCAGTGCCGACGATTCCTCCAACGGCAGGTCGGGGATGATCAGCCCGTCGATGCCCGCGGCCTTGGCGTCGCGCACGAACTGCGCGGGGCCCACCTTGTGGACCAGCGTGTAGCTGCCCATCGCCACCAGCCCCATCTTCAGCTTCGGGCGGTCCTGGCTCACGGCGTCGAGGATCTGCCGCACGCGCAGGCCGCGCTCCAAGGCGTAGTTCATCGACGCCTGGATCACCGGGCCGTCGGCGATCGGGTCGGAGAAGGGCAGGCCCAGCTCGCAGACTGCGGCCCCGGCCTTCTCGATCGCGGGCAGGAGTTGGCGGGTGGTCGCCAGGTCCGGGTCGCCCACGGTCAGGTAGGGCATCAGGGCCTTGGCGCCGCGGCGACGGAGGTCGGCGAAGATCGAGTCGATGCGATTCATCGCAAGAGAATAAGGAAGGGCGCGGCGGCAGGCAATCACCCCCGGACACCCCGGACACCCCGGTGGCCGCCAGCCCTCTCCGCCTCGCCGCCCCGCGGATATGCTTCACGCATGCACGGGGCTCCCTCCACGCGCGGTTCCACGACGCTGGCCCGCCGACTGGCCTACAAGACCACGGCCCTGGTCGTCGGGGTCGCCTTGCTCGCCGGGGCGATGCTCTGGGGGCTCTACGGGCTCCGCCGCGACTACCAGGCCGCGCTCGCGCAGTACAACCAGCTCCGCCGGGTGTACGAGACCGGGCTCGCCATCGCCGCCGTGCGCGACTCGCTCGACCTCGCCCCCACCGACCATGAGCGGGCGACCCAGCGCGTGGCCGCGGCGCTGGGGAGGCTCACCGACTTCGGCCCGCCCCCGGTTCCGGGGACCGAGCCCGTGGTCGACGCCGCGGCCCGCGTCGAGGCCGAGCTGCACGCCGCGCTGATCGAGCTCCGCGGCGAGGGCGACACCCGCCAAGCCGAGGCGTCGGTCCGCAACGCCCTGGGCGAGATCGCCCGGCTGGCGCAGCAGGTCAGGCAGGAGATCCGGCAGATCGACCTCGACAGCGCCGCCCGCCTGCGCACGACGATGCTCGTCATGGGCGTCTCCTCGCTCCTGATGATCTTCGGCGCGGTCTTCGTCGAGGCGTGGCAATACCGCCGGGTCATGTCGCCCCTGCGGCAGCTCGGCGAGGGCGTGCGCGATCTCGCGGCGGGCCGGCTTGAGCGCCGCCTGCCTCCCGGGGGTGACGCCGAGTTCGTCCGCCTCGCGCAGGACTTCAACCACATGGCCGCTGAACTCGACGGGCTCTACCGCCAGCTCGAGCGACGGGTCGCCGAGAAGAGCCGGGAACTGGTGAGGTCCGAGCGGCTGGCGAGCGTGGGCTTCCTCGCCGCCGGCGTGGCCCACGAGATCAACAACCCGCTGGCGATCATGACCGGCCACGCGGAGCTGGCGCTGCGGGGGATCGAGCGGTCGGGGGCGTCCGCCGACGCGACAAGCAATCCGACGGGCCAAGCAACGGGCCAAGCAATGGGCCAAACGACAAGCCAAG
>JAPLMQ010000249.1 GCA_026386955.1 Planctomycetota bacterium | reverse complement strand
GCTGCGATGTGGCACGCCTTGGTACGAGCCGCGCTCGCGGCCCGCATTACACTGCACCTCACATGCCACACCCGACATTGCCCATTTCGTGCCTGAGATCGCCGCGCCGCGCGGGCTCGTCGTTCGCGTTCGCCGGCTTGTTTCTGCTCGTCTTGCTCGCCGGCTGCGCGACGAGCGACCACTGGGAGTCCGACTTCTCGCACCCGCCCGGGCGCGACCTGTGGCGGCTGGCAACCGACGGCCACGCGCCGGTCGGTGGATGGCTCCTAGAAGCCCCGGGTGCCGTCAAAAACGTCGGCTCCGGCGGCGCGATCGAAGTCAGCGGCGGGTGGTGGGAAAGCCCCGCGATTCCCGTCAAGGCGTTCAACTATTACCGTGTCGGACTGCGGGCCCGCTCGCCGGGGCAGACGCACTGGGGCGCGATCTTCTTCACCGAGATGGGCGAGCAGATCATCGCCGACAACTACCACAGCTTCGATGCCAGCGAGGCCTTCGCCGACTCGACCTTCATCATCCGCGCCCCGCAGGAGGCGGCCCACGTGATCCTGCGTTTCCGCTCGCCCGACGAGCACCCGCTGGTGGTAAACCATGTGACCGTCGACCATGCCTCGTCGGGCGAGGCCCTCGCGTTCTCCGACGCGCTTTTCGCGAAGCTGCCGAAGCTCAAATACACGCCGCCCACGGACCGCTGGAGCAAACTCCCCGTGACCCACGCCCGCCTCGCGTCGGGCGACGCGCTCCGCGTCGTCATGCTCGGCGACAGCATCTGCAACGACACGAGCAACTCGAACTACGAACGCACCGTCGCGGAGCGGTGGTACATGGCCCAACGGGCTGCCGGCCCCCCTTGCGGCATGGGCATGTCCAAGCCCTATCCCGTGGTGCGCGAGCCGGCCATCCAGATCATCACCTCCGTCCGCGGCGGGACGGGCTGCAACTTCTACGCCGAGGAAAACCGGGTCAAGCCCTACGTCCTGGACCACCATCCGGACCTCTTGATCATCGCGGGCATCAGCAACGGCCCCGACGCCGAGCCGGTGCGGAACGTCATCCGCCAAGTGCGGCAAGCGAGCCCGAAGACGGAGATCCTCGTGCTGACCGGCGCGATCACGCCGCCCTCGTTCCTCGCGACGCAGCCTCGGTGGTACCCGGAGTCGACGCGCGGGCGCGGGCAGTACAACCCCGACCCGGAGATCATCGCCTCGATCAAGGCGATGCCGTTCCGCGAGGCCACGCGGAAGATCCGCGTCGAGGCCTTCAGCGAACGCATGGAGGCGATGGCGAAGGAGGAGGGCGTGGCCTTCCTCGACATGCGCCGCGCGTGGGACGAATACATGGAGGGCTGCGGCCGGCCGCAGGAATATCTCCTGCGCGATCCGCTGCACGGGAACCAGCGGGCGAAGGAGATCGTCGGGCGCATCCTCGCGGCTTATCTCTCTCCGGATGCGACCGGTTCGCCGCCCGCCTCGGGTCCGTCGCGGTAGCCTCCGCAGCTCTCGCCTCGGAAGCCCGACCCCACCGAGCCCGACGGCGTACCGTCGGGATCAGTGGGCTTGAGGTCGAGCGCTTCGGCGCGGCGAGGGGAAAAAAAGCTCGCCCCCCGTAAGACCCGCACAAGCGTCCGGCGGAATCCGGACACCGGCGCGCAAGTCGTTGTTTTTGTTTTTGGGTTTTGGCGATCGTCCGGATTTTTCCGGACACTGGTACCTATGTATGGCGCGGGAAATCAGCCCTCGAAAATGCCCTAAATGATGCCGCTGCTGCTGCGCTGCGGTTCCGGTGGGGTGACGCGTCGACACCGGTCCAGTGCGGCTTTGCAATCGATTCGAGGCCTGATGCGCCGCTGCTCGCCCGTCCTCGGCGTGCGGGCTCGGAAGCGGTTTTGGGGCGAATTCCTGTAAGCGTTGGCGGCTTCGGCCGTTGCGTCGTTTGGTGCCGTTTTGGCGGTTCGTGACCATCTCGGCTTGGCGCGGGCGAGGGTGTTCGTTGAGTGAAAGGGAACGTCAAATTGTCCCGCTCTCGTGCCGGCGCGCGATGCCCGCAGGTTAACCTGCCACGCGGAGGGCTCGTTCTGATCGTTTCCGGAGGGGTGGGCGTTCCAACCCGTTTCGGAAATGGGCAGTAAAAATTTTTTCGATTTCGGGGAGAAAATTTTCGCGCCGCGGGAGCACGCCGAGAGGGCGGATCTGGGGTTCGGAGTTCCGCGTTTACGCGGTCTTTGGAAAACAGAGACGGTACGCGCACTTGCGAATGCAAATGCCCGCCTAAAGGCGGAACTCCGAACCTCAGACGGAGCGCCGGTTGATTCGGAGGTGCACGGTCGCACGCGTCGCTCCGGCGGGTTTCGCGGGTACGCTCTACCCGCCCTACGAGAAGGCCTTTGCGATCACACGGCGGAGTGGAACAGCCGCGTCGCGCCGGACAAGCCGGCGCAGCGCCAGGGCAGATGCCAGTGGGCGTGGAAGTCGACGTAGAGGTGGCGCTCGCCGGCGAAGGTGATTTCGATGGCCGTCGCCTCCTGGGGCGAGAGCAGGCGGTCGTCGGCCTCGATCGGGACCATCCGGGCCGAGACGTTGGGCGGCGGTTCGCCGGTGAACGGCAGGAGCAGCGTGGCCAGCAGGCCGTGGCCGGCGGCGCGATGCGTGTAGCAGAGTTGCTCCGTGACGGGATACCCCTCGAGCGGGAAGGGGCAGCGGGACTTCGAGGATTCGACGGGTGTGCCGACGCCGGCTCCGCCTCCCGCGCCGCGGCCCGCGACGCCACCCCCGACATTGATCGGCATGAACACCAAATTCCCACCCGCGCCGCTCGTCACGCAGCGCCCATCCGTCTCCAGCCGCGAGGGCACGCCGACTTGGAAAAACTGCCGGTAGACGTGGGCCGCGTCCTGCACGCCCGAGACGAAGCGGTCGAGGAGGATCCAATATTTCCCGCGCAGGTAGAAGAGCTTGCGGTGGGCGGCGCGGACGGGGTTGGCGATGTTGTTGTAGGCCTCATGCGTGCCGTGGAAGTAGGCGTGGCCGGGGCGCGACTGCCAATCGACCACGACGGGCGCGACCTCGCGGGCGAAGCGGTAGACGGAGCGCAGCGGCACGGGCTCCTCTCCGTCGGCTATTGCGCAGGAGTGCGAGGCTGCGGAGACGCGCCAGAGGCGCGGGGGCGAGCCGTGGTCGTCCGGGCCCTTGCCGTTGCCGACGAGGATCGCGCGCCCGCGGGCGCAGAGGCGCAGGTCGAAGATCGCGGAGTGGCCGTGGCTGGTGTCGATTCGTCCGCGCGGGCTGGCCTCGACCGCGGCGTAGTCGGCCTTCGCGCTCCAGTCCTGGCGCATCGCGTAGTAGCCCGATTGCTCAAGCGCCTGGTCGACCTCCGCGGGGGCGCGGGCCTGCAGGGCGTCATAGGCGGGGCGGAGGTCCTCGCCGATGCCGGGGTAGTTCAGCTCCTCGACCATCATCGCGCCGAAGTTCGACGGGCGGGCCGCGTCGAGCGACTCGGCGAGGAATTTGCACTCGGGGATGCCGCCGATGGCCGCCATCGAGCGGGCCCGCTCCAGCACGTGGGGTCCGTCGTTGAAGCAGTCGCCGAAGGCGGGGTAGTTGCCGTCGGGCTGCATGAGCTTCCACTCGACCTCGGCCGCGGCGCGGAGGCGCTGGTGAAAGGCGGGGCTGAGCGTGAGGCCGTTGAGCCGGGCGACGCGGGCGATCTCGAAGAAGATGTCGACGGTGCCGATGTGGTACGAGGTGGAGACCTCGCGGGTGAAGCCGTCGGGGAAGAAGAGCAGGCGGGCCTCGCGCTCGAAGTTGTCCGGGAAGAGGGCTGCGAATTTCGCGAAGCCCGCAAGCTCGGGGAAGAGCAGGCTCGCCTTCCAGCTTCCGCTGAATTCGTAGGCCCACCAGTTGTGGGCCTGGCCGTGCGAGGCGTCGTCCCAGGTCTTGGCGCCCTCCCATTGCGACCTGTGCGTCTTGGCGAGGAAGCCGAGCACGGGGATGAGCGCCTCGTCGGAGCATTCCTCAAGGGGCCAGGCGGCCTGCATGAAGCGCAGGACGTTGACGCTGGTGTGGGTCGCCGCCGCGCCCCAGCCCTGGCGGCGCGACGTGAGGATGCGGGCGAAGAGGTCGAAGTGTTTTTTCTCGGCGGCGAGCTGCAGAACTTCGGGGCGGACGGCGAGCAGCGTGCCGCGGCCGTCGGGGTAGGAGCCGCCGAGGAATCCGCCGCCGAGCAGAGAGTCGATCTCCGCGCGGGCCTTGGCGCGGAAGGCGGGCGTGGCATGGGCGCGGAGCTGGGCGACGAACTGCTTGGTGTAGCCCATGTGCGGCGTCGCGCGGCGGCGGAGATGGCGGACGAACTCCAGGGCCGCGGCCTCGGCGCGGCCGTTGCGCCACGCGGCGGCGCACGCGCTCTGCTTCAAGTCGGGGCGAGACCAATCGACGTGCTCGCAGAGGATCCGCGCGACGCTCACTTCGGGCGACTCGCGGGTCACGGGAATCGTCCGGCTCAAAATCGTCGTGTTGCCCGGGTTCGCCACGACGTCGACCTGCAGCGTGTTCTCCCCCTCGGCCAGCATCTCCACGGGGATCGCGAGTTTGAGGCGGTTTTCACCGGGCCGCACAGCCTGCGGGCTTGCCGTTCGCGGGGGCGACCACCGGCACGAGCACTTCGAGCTGCAGCGTCTGCGCGGGGTCGTAGCTGTCGGCGGGCTCGCGGTTGATGGCCTCCGCGCCGACGCCCAAGCCGAGGCGGTCGAGGATGACGACGCCGAACTTGGAGGAGTCCTGCCCGCCGATGATGCCGCCGGCCCAGGTGTGGTAGCGGGCCTCGCCGGTGTCGTGGGCGTTGACGCTGAGGGAGAAGCCGAGGCTTTGGCCGTGGTCGCGCGCGAGGGGCGGGAGCATGGCCCATGGGATGGCGGCGCGGTAGGTCTGGCCTTGGTCGTCGACGGCGAGGGAGTAGGGGAGTTGGATCGCGCCGGTGGGGCCGGCGTCGCCGCGCTTCCAGGCGTGGGCGTAGGGGCGATCGTCGACCTGGGTGAGGCCGAGGATGAGCGAGCCGGGGGCGTGGCGGTGGGGCGTGCGGTGGAAGGCGGGGTCGAGCCCGAGCTGGAGGCAGTCGCCGCGCCAGATGTCGGCGTCGCGGTGGGGCTGCGAGAAACGGCCGCCGTGCACGCGGGCCTCGAAGCGCAGGCCGTCGGGGCCGAAGGAGATCGTGTGCGTCGCCTTGGTCGATTCGCCGTCGAGGATTTCGCCGCGGCAGGTGGGGGCGGATGATGGTGCGTCGGCCGACGCGAGCAGGACGGCGGTGAACCGGTCGGCGTGGGCGTATTCGACCTGGACGGCGGGCATATGCGGACTCCTGGGGGACGGCATAGCGTAATCGTTTGGAGGAGTGGGGGCGGGGCCGGGCGGGCTGGACACCGCGCCCCGCGCCGGTGACACTGCCGCCGCGCCGCCCGCGATTTTTCTCCCGACTTTTCCTCTGAAAATTCCCCTGGATCGATCCTCCATGACGCAGCCCTGGTTCGACGCCCACCTCGACCTTTCGATGCTCGCCGTCGAGGGGCGGGACATGACCCGCTCTCTCGCCCACGCCAACGTGCCGCTGCCCGAACTTGCTCCCGGCGCGACGCCTCCCCCGCGCCCCGAAGGCCCCGCGGCCCTCACGCTGCCGAGCTTGGCCGAGGGGAACGTGTGCTGGTGCCTGGGCACGATCTTCATAGAGCCCAAGCCGGGTGGGCCGTTGGGCTACGGCGGGCGCGACGACGCGCCGGGCGCCTTCCGCGTCGCGATGCGCCAGCTCCGCCTCTACCACGAGTGGGAGGCCCGCGGGCTGATCCGGCTGGTGAAGACCAAGGCCGACCTTGTGATCGGTCCTGACGTCGGTCCTGACGTAGTTCCCACTGCCGCGAGCCAGCCGCTCCGCGTCATCCTGCTCATGGAGGGGGCCGACCCGATCCAGTCGGTCGATCACGCGGCCTGGTGGTACGACCGCGGCCTGCGCGTCGTCGGGCTCTCGTGGGTCGCGGGCACGCGCTACGCCGGGGGCGACAGCAGCAAGCCGCCCGACACCGGCCTGACCGCCGAGGGGCGCGACCTGGTCCGCAAGCTCGACGACCTGGGCATCCTCCACGACTTCACGCACCTGCACGACGACGCGAGCCACGAGACGCTCGCGCTGATCCGCCGCCCGCCGCTCGCCAGCCACTCGAGCAGCCGGTCGCTGCAGGGCCTGCCCAGCATCCGCCTGCTCGGCGACGACCTCGCCCGCGCCATCGCCTCACGCGGCGGGATGATCGGGCTGCCTTTGTATTCCCGGTTCCTCCACACCGAGCCCGGGCGCGCGTCGATCGCCCGCACGGTCGACCACGTCGAACGCCTCGCCCAACTCGCGGGCGGCAGGCGATTCGTCGGCCTCGGCAGCGACATGGACGGCGGGTTCGGCGCGGACAAGCTGCCGACGGGGATCGACCAGCCGAGCGACTACCCGCGGCTGACGGCGGAGCTCTCGTCGCGCGGATGGTCGCAGGCGGAGGTCGACGGCTTCCGCTGCGACAACTGGCTGCGGTTCTTCAGCGAGAATTTGCCGGAGAAGTGAGATCCAGCATGATGGGAAGGGCCAAGTCATGACGGAACGAAGATGGCAGGCAATCATTCCCGTCTTGGGTGAGTTCCAAAGTCGGCTCGCTCCCGACGTGCCCGCCTTGCGCCTCGAGCACGCGAACGATTCCGCTTGGTCAATGGAGCGATACCGGGAGCAGTGCAAGACTGGCATCTTCAACCAGTGGGGCGTTTATTTGATTTTCAACAAGGCGGATGAGCTGCAGTACGTCGGGCTCGCGATGTACTCATTCCACAAGCGAATCTGGAGTCATGACGAAAACATCAAAGACCGCGGCATGACCGATGTCATCGCCTTCTCGCCCGAGCATTACTTTTTCAGCCCCGCGTTGGAGTTCTTCCTGATTTGCCGGCTCCGCCCGCCGATGAACAAGACCTATCGCACGTACACGATCCCTCCGCGATCCGTGAAGGATGATCGTCCGGTGTAGGTTGACGGATGTGGATCGGCGGCGGCGTCCGCCTCAGGCGCTGCTCGACGTGATCTGCCGCGAGATCGGCGTCAGCAGCCCCGGCACGAGGTTGTCCGTCGTCAGCCGCTCGGCGTGCTGCGACAGCTCCTCGAAGATCGGCTGCAGCTCCTCGATCTGGTGCACCGGGCCGTACCGCCGCAGCGTCAGGAAGATGCTCAGCGGCTCGTTGCGCGAGCGCGTCGCGCCCCCGCGGCGGTTGCGCGTCCGCGTCTTGACCTCGAAGTAGGCCTGCATGTCGCCCTTCTCGTTGAGCGAGAGGCCGAAGATCGGCTGCACGTCCAGCACCCGCGCGTCGGGCACGCGGAAGAGCGAGGCCAGCGGCGAGTGGCTGAAGAGCGCCTCGAAGACGATCGAGTCGTGGTTCGACTTGCACTCGAGGTCGAAGCCGAAGAGCAGCTCGACGTAGTCGATGTCGAGCGGGCTGATGGTCAGGTGGTACGGCGCGAGGTCGAGGATGAGCCGGTGGAGCTGGTAGGCCTCGGCCATGCTGACGGGGTTGACGTGCCCGGTGCGGATGGAGGTCTGCCGCAGGGCCAGCCAGCGGTACTCGGCGTCGCGGCGGGTCGACTCCAGCGCGAGCTCGCCCTCGTACCGGCGGAAGCGGTCCATGCTGGGCATGGCCTTGCGCACCTGGTCGAAGAGGTGGAGGATCGTCTCCCGGTCGGTGGGGAGATCCATCTTCAACGCCAGCTTCTGGTTGACGTAGAAATCGGTCGACAGGGCGCCAAAGCTCGTGGCCATTGTGTTTCCTCAGCCCGGTTCCCGGATGCCGTTCGCCGACCGCGGGGCCGCAGGGCGATTCCCGGGGCCGGAGTTCCCGAATTCCGGGGGCCGGGGTGCCGGAGGCATTGCCGGGCTCGGCAAAAGCGCGGGATTATAGCGGGGCCGCGCCCGATCCGCGAACCCCGGCCGGCCCGAAGCGGCAGGCGGAGCAGGGCCGGCGCATTTGCCGCGCCACGGCAAGTACGGCGCATGTTAGGCCTTGCGCCCGCCTCTTCGTGCCGGTAGGGTGTGGCTCGTAGGCGAACTCGCCGTCACAACCTCACCCCTTGCATTGGAGCCCGGCCATGGCCGACCCCGTCTCCGGGGACGCCGGGGACGCCGGGGGCCCCGGCGGTCCCCTGCGCCTCTTCGCCGACCTGCC
>JAPLMQ010000085.1 GCA_026386955.1 Planctomycetota bacterium | reverse complement strand
GGAAGGGGAGCCAGTCGGTCTCGGTGCTGAGCAGCGCGAGCTGGTCGCCGCCGGCGTCGCCGACGAAGAGGAGCGCGGGGGCGATGCGCTGGAAGTAGAAGTTCCACCCGACAAACATGCCCAGGTCGCCGGGCTTGTCGTAGGCGATGGGGATGGTGCGGCCGAGCGGCTCGACCTTGAAGCAGTTGTAGACGGCCTTGTTGGGCTGGAAGCCTGAGCCGAAGGGGATGACCAGCGCGCCGGCCTTTTCGTAGCGCTCGTCGATGCGGACCATCGGCTCGCCGCGGCGGAGGGCGACGTCGATCGTGTAGGAGCCTTCGCGCTCGAAGCGGTAGGCGACGCGCACGCGGGCGACGAGCGGGCCTTCGGAGAGGAGCGTGCTTTCGAGGCCCAGGAGCCGGCCGGCGGGGGCGTCGGGGCCGAGCTTGTCGGGCCCATTCTTTTGGATCAGAGGCGGATCGAAGTTGAAGGTCTCCTGGCTCTTGAGGCGCGTCGCGGCGGTCCACTTGCCGGAGGGGAGCTTGACGCCCAGGAGCGGGCCGGGGAGGGAGTCGGCGGCGGCAGAGGCGTTGGCGGCATCCGCGGGGAGGGCGAGGAAGGCGTTGAGCGAGGCGGCGGTCTGCGCGAGAGATGGCGCGACGGATTTGGCGTCGTCGGCGTTGGACCATTTGCCCAGCGGGAGGCGGACGGAGACGAGGCCGTTGCTGAGCTCGACGATGTTGCCTTGCTTCGTGGCCTTCAGTTCGCCATCGGCGGCGGGGGGGAGGTTGGGCTTCTCCGCGGCGCGGAGCGTGACGGTGCGCTTGGCCTTGGCGGGCAGGTCGGTGCGGAAGGTGAGCTGGGCGTGGCGGATGGTGCCGTCGGCGTGGGCCGAGAGTTGTTCGAGCTGGAACGGCGCGGGTTGGCCGTCGATGAGGAGTTCCGCGTGGTCGGGGGCGATCCCGCCGGGGAGGTGGGCGTCGATGCTGCGGGAGACGAAGTCGGCCGGCCAGGCGTGGCCGAGGTATTCCTGCAGGACGAAGGTGAACTCCTTCGCGGGGGCCGAGGGGACGGCGGCGCGGGCGGGGGCGGCGCCCCAGGGCGCGAAGGCGAGGAGCAATGGAAGAAGGATCGCGGCGACGCGGGCGGCGAGGGCGGAGGATCGCATGGGGGGTTCCGTGGACGGCGAATCAACGCGGCTTTAGATGCGGCTGCGTGATGAAGGATCGAGCCGTACAGGGAGATGCGGAGGAAGGGGGCGGATTCGTGCGGAATCGTCACAAAAGCCCAGGTGCCGTCGTGCCTGGGTTTTAGCGTGATTCGAGCAGGCGATTCAATGCGAGTTCCACGGCGTCGATGACGTCGTCGGGCGTGGAGGTGCCGGCGGTGAGGCCCACGACGTCGGCGGGGTGGAACCAGGCGGCATCGAGGTCGGCGGGGCCCTGGATGTGGTGGGCGGGGCGGCCGCGCTCGGCGGCGCGGTCGGCGAGCCGGCGGGTGTTGTTCGAGGCCTTGCCCCCGACGACCACGAGCACGGTGACTTCGTCGAGCAGGCGCTCGATGGCCTCCTGGCGGTCGCGCGTCGGCTGGCAGACGGTGTCGACGAAGGCGATGTCGGCCTGCGGGTTCGCGGCGCGGATCGCGGCGAGGATCAGCTCGACGTCGCGGTCGGCGGAGGTCGTCTGGCAGACGACGCCGAGGCGCTGATGCGGATAGTTCCGCACGTCGCGCGGGGATTCGACGACGTCGAAGCTCGGCAGGTCGCCGGTGAGGCCAAGGACCTCGACATGCCCCCGCCGGCCGATGACGAGCACATGTCGTCCCCCCGAATTCCGGGGACCCCCGGAAGCGAGGCGTGTCGCGGCGTCATGGGCGCGGCGGACGAGCGGGCAGGTGGTGTCGATGAGGGTCTTGCCGGCGGCTTCGAGGCGGCGGCGCTGGGCGTTGGAGATGCCGTGGGCGGTGATGAGCACGGCGTCGGAGGTGGGGGAGGCGTCGCGGTCGGCTTCGTCGACGGAGGCGAAGCCGCGGCGGTGGAGTTCGGCGGTGATCGATTCGTTGTGGACGAGTTGGCCGTGGATGGTGACGTCCTGCGGGCGCGGGACGGCACGGGCGATGGCGAGGGCGTCGCGCACGCCGAAGCAGAAGCCCATGGCCTGGGCGCGGAGGACGCGCGGGTGGGCGCTGCGGGGCTCCGGGGGTTCCGGGGGCGCGAAGGGCGAGACGCGCGGGGCGGCGAGGGCGATTCCGGGGGCGGGCGTGCGGGCGTGTGCTTTGTGTCGCAAAGTTTGTCTCCGACCAGAGGCAAAAGGCGGGCGGCTTGGGTTGCCCCGTTCATGGAATGGCGCGGGTCACGCGGGACGGAGCTTGGGATTGATCGCGTCGGCTGTTCCGGGGGCGCTGTCGGCGGGCCAGCGCTTGTCGGCGGCGACGGCGTCGGCGAGCACGCGCTCGAGCTCCGCCAGGTAGTCGACCAGCCGCTCGCGCCCCAGGGCGGTGATCCGGCAGAGCGTCTGCGGGCGGCGGTTGTGCTGGCTCTTCCAAGCCTCGACGAGCTTGTGCTCCTCGAGGACGGCGAGGTGGCGGTTGAGGTTGCCGTCGGTCAGGGCGCAGAGTTCGCGCAGGTCGTTGAAGAGCAGTCCGCGCGGGTGGGTCGCGAGCGAGGTCATGATGCTCAGGCGGGCTCGTTCGTGGATGACCCGGCTGAGCCCGCCGTAGGCGAAGCGCCCGGGGGTCTCGCTGGGACGGGAGTCGGTGGTGGGACGCGCGGCGTCGCGTTGGCTTTTCGACGGGCTCATGATTGGGCTCCGTCGTTTTGATGGTCGAAGCCGGATTCGTGACTGTGGTCGGGCTCGCGCTCGAGGCACCAGAAGAGCACGCCCGCGGTCAAGAGCTGTCCCACGCCGAAGGTCAGCGCCATCGCCCAGGGCGAGAAGGCGTTGGCCCCGCGGGCGAGGTAGAGGGCCGCGGCGCCGGCGACGAAGTAGTGGCCCGCCACGACGACCATCGGGCGGGGCAGCACCGCGAGCGAGGCGAAGACGCCCAGCCCGAAGAGGACCGACCACAGTCCCGGGAGGATCCAGAGGACGGAGGGGTCGGCGAGCAGCAGGGCGGCGGTGATCAACGCCCCCGCGCCCAGGCTCGGGGCGAGCATGCCCAGGGCGGAGTAGGTCTTCTCGCGCATCAGCGGCGATTCGTGCAGGCGGGCGCGGGTGAGCATCGGCCCCGCGGCGGTCACCACCGCGATCGCGGCGGCGCCGGCCCAGAGGGCGACGTAGTTCCCCGGCTCCGCGGCGGCGTCGGGCAGGCCGTGGGATTGGGCGACGGCGGCGGCAAGCGCGAGCAGGCCCGATCCCGCGGCGGCGCTGGAGCGGTAGCCCCGGAAGACCTCCGACCGGACGAGCTGCCGGCGGATCAGGGCGACTTGGCTGATGGCTTCGTGGATTTCCATGGATTCCTCTACGTTCCCCAACCGGAGTTTCCCACCCGAAATCCGGCCTCGGGCCTCGAATCACACGGATCGGACCGGTGGCTGTCGGGGCTTCACTTTATACTGCAGAGTAATCTACGGCCGGGGCGGGGCAAGGTTCGCGCGGCAGCGAAATTGTTTGGGGTGGCCGTTGGGTGGGGTTCGCGGGGGTCGTGCCACATCGCGGCCTCTGGCCGCTATGTGCGGGTCATCGGCAAGCGTCGGACTCGAAACCGATGGCTTGTGGTTGACCGGCACATAGCAGCCTTCGGCTGCGATGTGGCACGTCGAATGGTCGTCCGGCGCTCTGCGGGATTCGGGCGTTGCCGTCAACCGTGGCGGGTTTCGCGGAATACCGCTCTACCCGCCCTACGTCGGATCGGGCCAGCCGCCGGCATCCATCACATCAAATCCGTCTGCTCCGCCTCGAATCCCGCGGCGATGACGTAGGACCCGCCCAGGACCAGCACGCGCAGTTCGTGCTCGCCGTTGGTCCAGACCTCCTCGTCGGTGCGGTAATAGGGCGAGTCGTTGCCGCGCGGGGCCGACCAGCCCACAGCGTTGGCCGAGAGGACCTCGGCGTAACCCTTCATCACCGACTTGGGGCCGCTCGCGAGCAGGCCGTAGGAGGCGAGGACTTTTTGCGGGGGGACGCCCGCGTTGAAGAAGTGGGTCTCGCTGAACCAGCGCCTGAGCATCGGGCTGTGGGAGGCGATGAGGGCGAGGGCCACGCGGGCGGGGTCGGCGGCGGGGCGGGAGACGTAGAGATTCACGCGGTCCTCGACGATCTCCGAGAGCAGCGGGTGGTCGTCGTAGAGGTCGATGGCTCCGGTCATCCAGCCGAACTGCAGGCGGTGGTCGCGCACGCCGCGGCAGGCGATGCGCCACGGGGTTCGCTCGCCGTCGCATTCGAGGCGAAGGCGGAGGCTGACGTTGCCTTGGTCCTCGAGGCCGGCCGATTCGAACAGCACCAGTCCGCCGGCCTCCTCGAAGCCGAAGCTATTCACTTGGTCGAGCAGCATCTGGAGCATGGCTGTCAACAGTTTATCGTGGTGGGCGACGTGAATCGCGAGGGGCGGATCGTTCCCGGGAGCCCCATTCCCGAGCTTGCCTGGGGCTTCGTTTTGACCCGCAAAACCCGCGCCGGGACGCGCCTCGCGGGCTTTCCCCGCGCTCCCGCGTTGCGATAAGGGTCGGTTCCGAGCATAATCTTCGGTCTTGATTTGCGCTACAACACCACGGAAGGACTCCATCCGATGTCATTCGATTCGACGATTCGCGCCAAGGCGGTTGAACTCGCGAAGCTCAGCTATGAGATGACCGCCTCCGCGGGCACCGGGCACCCGACGACGGCCGCGAGCCTGGCTCACATCATCGCGGTGCTGATGTACCAGCACATGCGCTACGAGCCCGCGAACCCGGGGCATCCCAGCAGCGACCGCCTCGTGCTCAGCGAAGGGCACGCCGTCCCGATCGTCTACGCCGCCTGCGCCGACCTGGGCGTCGCCATCGGGAAGGACAAGGACAACCTCCGCCCCATGACCCGCGAGGACGCGATGACGCTCCGCGCGATCGACTCGATGATCGACGGCCACCCCAACCCCATCGAGGGCTTCCCCTTCTTCGACGCCGCGACCGGCTCGCTGGGGCAGGGCCTGAGCGTGGCGGCCGGCCTCGCCGCCGCCGCGAAGGTCGACGGGCTCGACAAGCGCGTCTTCTGCATCATCGGTGACGGCGAGTCGCGCGAGGGGCAGATCTGGGAGGCCGTCGACTTCATCAAGGACATGAGCCTCAAGGCCGTCCTGCCGATCTTCAACTGCAACCAGTACGCCCAGTCCGACGCGGTGAGCCCCCAGCAGACCGCCGAGGTGCTCGGCAAGAAGCTCGAGGCCTACGGCTTCGCGGTCCTGACCATCGACGGGCACAACCCCTCGGCGATCCAGGAGGCCTTCAGCAAGCACGCCCAGACGCAGCATGACCCGCAGGCGAGCCCGATGGCGGTCGTCGCCAAGACGATCAAGGGCTGGGGCAGCGCCTCGCAGCAAGGGCAGGGGCACCACGGCAAGCCCGCCGAGGGGGCCGACCTTCCCAAGGCGCTCGAGGAACTCGACGCGACGGGTCGCCAGATTGGCGCCGCGGCCGACATGGCCCTGCGCATCGGATTGATGTCGCCCGCCAAGCCGCCCGCGCCCGTCCACACGCCCATGCCGACCTTCGGCGAGGCGCTCAAGCAGTTCGGCATGGAGAGCGTGCTCTCCAGCGGCAAGTGCGCCTCCCGCCGGGCCTACGGCGTCGCCCTCCGCGCCCTGGGCAAGAACCGCAGCGACGTGGTCGCCCTCGACGCCGACGTGAAGAACTCCACCTTCGCCGACATGTTCTACAAGGATGCCGACCTCAAGAGCCGCTTCTTCGAGTGCCGCATCGCCGAGCAGAACATGTTCTCCGCCGCCGCGGGCCTGAGCGCCGGCGGCAAGGTGCCCTTCGCCTCGACCTTCGCGAAGTTCATCACCCGCGGGTACGACCAGATCGAGATGGCGGTCAACAGCGGGGCGAACTTCAAGGTCGTCGGCTCGCACGCGGGCATCTCCCTCGCCGCCGACGGGCCCAGCCAGATGTCGCTGCCCGACGTCGCCTGGTTCCGCTCCTTCACCACCACCCGCAACAACCGAGGCAAGCCCGCCTTCTACGTCCTGCAGCCCTCCGACGCCTACCAGGCCTACGCCCTGACCATCGCGATGGCCGACTACGATGGCCCGGTCTACATGCGGACCCTCCGCCCCGACACCGAGTTCCTCTACGGCGACAACGACAAGTTCCACCTGGGCGGGCACGAGGTGCTCGTCGAGGGGCGCGACCTGCTCATCATCGCCTCGGGCTACATGGTCCATGAGGCCAACAAGGCCCTGGAGAAGCTCGACGCCCAGGGCGTCGACGCCACGCTGGTCGACCTCTACTCCCTGCCGTTCGACGAGGAGGCCATCCTCGACCTGGCGAACGACAACAACGGGATGATCCTCACGCTCGAGGACAACTACGGCGCGGGCATCGGCAGTGCGGTCGCCGACGCGGCGGCGGCGGACGGCGGCGGCTTCAACGTCAAGCAGATGTTCGTCCGCAACATCCCCAAGAGCGGGCGGACGCCCGAGGACGTCATGAACTTCTGCGGGCTCAGCGCCGACCAGATCGTCGCCCAGGCGCTCTCGCTCCTGAAGCTCACGTCGACGACCTGAGCCACCGGACTGATTCGGCCATGGGCCAATTCCTCGAGTTCATGCACAAGGGCGGGCCCTTCCTCTGGGTCCTGCTGGTGATGAGCCTGGTCTCCGTCTCGCTCATGCTCGAGCGGGCCTGGTTCTGGCTCCGCACCAACGCCGCCCAGCGCCTCTCGCGCGTCGCGCGGATGGAGCAGGCCCTGCGCACGGGCGATCGGCAGACCGCCAAGGTGCTGGCCGACGACGACCACAGCGTCTATGGCCTGGTCGTGCGGGCCTTGCTCGCCGAGCAGTATTCCGACGCGCTGGCGACCTCCGTCGTCGAGACGCACCGCGCGACCCTCGACCGCTTCATGGGCACGCTCTCGACGATCATCACCGCCGCCCCGCTGGTGGGGCTTCTGGGCACCGTCTCGGGGCTCATCTCCTCGTTCAGGCTGCTGGCGGACCAGGTGGGCACGACCGACCCGCGCTCCGTCGGGCTGGGGCTCTCCGAGGCCCTGCTCAACACCGCGGCTGGCTTGGCGGTGACCGTGGTGACGCTCTTCCCCTACAACGCCTACCGGGCCCAGATCGACCGCACTCTGGGGCGCATCGAATCGATCCTCGCGGCGGTCGCCCATCTCCATGCGCTGAACGGCGCGCCCAAGCCGACAGCCACGCCGACCCCCCCGGTTACGCCGGCAGCGCCGGAACCCGCCCGCGCGGCGTCGGATTTGCATCGCTGACAGTCGATTGCCTCTGCGGACGCCCTGAGCGCCTTCGGAGTGCCTGAATCCGCGCGCCGTGCCCAGTAAATGGGCGATGTGCGGGTAATGTGCATCCGTCTTGTGTTGAAACAGGGGGCTGTCTTGGTGCCACATGCCATTTCCGGGGGCGTGCTCGTGGCATGGGAAGCCGCTGAACAACTGAATCAAGCCCACTGATCCCGACGGTACGCCGTCGGGTTCGGTGGGGTTGGGCTCTGAGACACGATGTCGGCACCGTTCAACGCGGAGAATTGCCTGGCCGTCAATGACATCCAAGACCCCCGGAAACCACACGGAACGCGACGGGGTACCGCCGCGATCCGTGGGCTTGGGCGCAGGGTTGTTCAGAGCGGTCATATGGAGGCACGATGAGGGCGTGGGTTGCCCCTTTCCCATTCGGCCTTTCCCCGCTGGCGGCCCGTGCCTTGCCTTGCCGATAATGAGACTCTCCCGACCCACGGGCTTGTCGTCCTCCTTCATCAGGGAATCAGCCACATGATCAGTCCCGACCTGGCCCGGATCCGTTCCTTCGAGGTCGTGCCGTTGCTGCCCGAGGCGCTCAAGCCCCTCCTCGACATCGCCTACAACCTTTGGTGGTCGTGGCATCCCGAGGCCGTGGAGCTCTTCGTCCGGCTCGACCGCGGGCTGTGGCACTCCACGCACCACAACCCGGTCAAGATGCTCGGCTCCTGCCCGCAGGAGCGGCTCGACCAGGCCGCGCGTGACGAAGGCTTCCTCAACTCCCTCGCCCGCGTCACCGCCAACCTCCAGCGCCACCTCGACCGCTCGCCCTGGCTGGTCAAGCAGAAGAAGGACCCGGGCCCGTTCACCATCGCCTACTTCTGCGCCGAGTTCGGCCTCACCGAGTGCCTCCAGATCTACTCCGGCGGCCTGGGCTGCCTCGCGGGCGACCACCTCAAGTCGGCCACGGAGCTGGGCCTGCCGCTCGTGGGCGTCGGCCTGCTCTACCGCAACGGCTACTTCCAGCAGTACCTCAACGCCGACGGCTTCCAGCAGGAGTACTACCCCGACCTGGACTTCAACAACCTGCCCATCAGCCCCGTGCGCACGGGCGACGGGAAGCAGGTGAAGGTGACGGTGCAGCTCCCGGGGCGCGACGTCTCGATCGCGCTCTGGAAGGCGATCGTCGGGCGCAACAACCTCTACCTGCTCGACACCAACGTCCCCGAGAACGACGCTGCGGACCGCGGCATCACCAGCCAGCTCTACGGCGGCGACATGGAGATGCGCATCAAGCAGGAGATCGTGCTGGGCATCGGCGGCGTGCGGGCCCTCGCGGCGATCGGGATCGACCCCGACGTCTGCCACATGAACGAGGGGCACTCGGCCTTCCTCGCCCTGGAGCGCATCAGCAAGCTCATCGCCAAGTACGACGTGACCTTCGACGAGGCCCGACAGGCGGCCGCCGCCAGCCACATCTTCACGACCCACACGCCGGTGCCCGCGGGCATCGACCGTTTCCCCCCCGACATGATCCAGCGGTACTTCAAGGGCTACCACGCCGCGCTCAAGCTCGACCTGGAGGGGCTGCTCGCTCTGGGGCGCGAGAACGTCTTCGCCAAGAACGAATTTTTCTCGATGGCGGTGCTGGCGATCCGCACGGCGGACACGCTCAACGGCGTGAGCCGGCTGCACGGCGTGGTCAGCCGGTCGATGTGGAAGGGCATCTGGCCCGGCGTGCCCGAGGCGGAGGTGCCCATCGGGCACGTGACCAACGGCGTGCACGCGCGGAGCTGGCTCAGCGGCGACCTGATCAACCTGCTCGACCGCTACCTGGGCGCCCGCTGGCAGGACGACCCGGCGGACCAGACCGTCTGGCGGTGGATCAACGACGTGCCCGACGAGGAGCTCTGGCGCGTGCACGAGCGCCGGCGGCAGAAGCTGATCATCTGGACCCGTCAGCGGCTCAGGACCCAGCTCGAGGCCCGCGGGGCCGACCCGGCGCAGGTCCGCGCCGCCTGCGACGCGCTCAACCCCAACGCGCTGACCGTCGGCTTCGCGCGGCGGTTCGCGACCTACAAGCGCGGGACGCTGATGATGCGCGACGCCAAGCGCCTCACCGCGATGCTCGCCAACCGCGAACGCCCGATCCAGTTCATCATCGCGGGCAAGTCGCACCCCGCCGACGGGGGCGGCAAGGACCTGATCCGCCAGATCGTCCACTTCGCGCGCGAGTCCGACGCGGGCCACCGCATCGTCTTCCTGGAGAACTACGACATCAACGTCGCGAGGTATCTCGTGCAGGGCTGCGACGTGTGGCTCAACACCCCGCGGCGCGGGATGGAGGCCTCGGGCACCAGCGGCATGAATGCGGCCCTCAACGGCGTGCTCAACTGCTCGATCATGGACGGCTGGTGGGACGAGGCCTACGAGGCCGACGCCGGCTGGGCGATCGGGCGCGGGGAGAACTACGCCAACCTCGACGTGCAGGACGACATCGAGAGCCAGGCCCTGCATGAACTGCTGGAGAAGCAGATCATCCCGCTCTTCTACGCCCGCGACGACATGGGCGTGCCCCGCGGGTGGGTCGAGCGCATGAAGAAGTGCATCTCGCTGCTCGCCCCGCAGTTCAACACCAACCGCATGGTGCAGGAGTACGCCGAGCGGCTCTACCTCCAGGCGCTGCACCGCACGCGCTCGCTCATGGCCGACAAGCTCGCCAAGTCGGTCACGCTGGCCCACGACAAGGACCGCCTGCGGGGCGGCTGGGGCAAGGTGGTGATCGAGGACGTGAAGGCCGACGTGCAGAAGCCGCTGGGCGTGCGCGACAAGCTGCAGGTGGAGGTGGTCGCCAGCCTGGGCGACATCAAGCCCGAGGAGGTGCGCATGCAGGTCTACATCGGGCAGCTCAACAACGACGGGCAGATCCGCGACGGCACGCCCTGCGACCTGCGCCACGCGGAGAAGCTCGGGGGCAGCCGGCACCGGTTCACCGGCTCGGTGGCGATGGTGACCAGCGGGAAGTTCGGGTTCGCCGTCCGCATGATCCCCGCGCACGAGTCGTTCAACGGGATCGCCGAGCCGGGGATGATCCTCTGGGAGCGCGGCGGGCTTGGCGTGGGTGGGGGAAAGCCCCCGGAGAAGCACTGACGCGGAATTGATGTGACGCTTACGAGCGTTCGTGGACCTCAAGGGTGGACAACTCAAGTTGTCCACCCTTTTTCATGCGCGATATGCTCTTGCGATGCCCCAAGACGCGCTCTTTCCCGCGCCCGACGACGAGCTGCTCATCAGCGTGTACCAGAAGCAGGGGCGCACGCTGGACGACCTGCCGTACACCGAGGAGTTCGAGCGGATCTACCAGGCCGCGGGCGCGGATTTGATGACGCGCCCGGAGCTGTTCCGCCGGCTGCACAACCTGCGCAAGGCGGCGAAATTGCCGCGGCTGGGGCGGGCGGTTGAAGCTCCGCCGCGCATCCCCGCCGAGGCGGAGAGGACGCTCGCGAAGCTCGTCGAGGCCGAGATCGGGCGGCTGAGCTTGCGCGACCAGCTTCCGCACACCGACAAGTTCGACCAGATCGTCGGAGCCTTCAACGCCCAGGCGGGGCTGAACCTCTCGGCCCACGCGGTGTGGCGGTTGGTGGCGAAGATGGCGAAGTGAGGGGCGCGAAGGGCAGGTAGAGCCGTACCCGGCGAAACCCGCCGTCGGCCTTGGTCATTTGCCGGCCGACATCGCCGGAATCGTCCACTGAAGGTCCAGGCTGCGCAGCTCAATGTCGCGCTCGCGTGCCCGCACGTGGAAGTCGTCCAGTCGAAGGCGGCGTTTGATGATGAACGCCGGGCCCGGCACGCCGTCGAGATCTCCCTCGGCCAGCGACCCGTCCCAGACTTTCAGGTGATTCACGGCGCTGCACTTCGGACAGCGGAACGCGATCCAGGATTGTTGCGGCCACGACGCAAAGCAAGCATCGAGCGCATCACGCACGATCAGCTCGTGCATGCACTTCCCGCAGCCAATGTGTTGGTCGAGGACATTCAAGGCAGGCGAATCGACTTACTTGATGATCCCATCGGCCTTCGCCATGTGGCTGAGCAGGTCGATCACGCGGTTCGAGTAGCCCCACTCGTTGTCGTACCAGCTCACCAGCTTGAAGAAGTTGGGGCTGAGCTGGATGCCGGCCTTCTTGTCGAAGATCGAGCTGCGGGCGTCGCCGATGAAGTCGCTGCTGACCACCTCGTCCTCGGTGTGGCCCAGGATGCCGTGGAGCGAGCCCTGGCTCGCCTCCTTCATGGCGGCGGAGACCTCTTCGTAGGTCGCCGCCTTCTCGGTGCGGACGGTCAGGTCGACCACCGAGACGTCGGCGGTGGGGACGCGGAAGGCCATCCCGGTGAGCTTGCCCTTGAGCTCGGGCAGCACGAGGCCGACGGCCTTGGCCGCGCCGGTGGCGGAGGGGATGATGTTGTAGCAGGCGGCGCGCCCGCCGCGCCAGTCCTTCTTGCTCGGGCCGTCCTGCGTGGGCTGGGTCGCCGTCGCGGCGTGGACGGTGGTCATCAGCCCCTCGAGGATGGTGAACTTCTCGTGGACGACCTTCGCCAGCGGGGCGAGGCAGTTGGTGGTGCAGCTCGCGTTGGAGACCACGGTGTCCTTGCCCTTGTCGAACTTCTTCTCGTTCACGCCCATCACGAAGGTGTTGACCTGCTCGGGCGTGGAGGTGGGGGCGGAGATCAGGACGCGCTTGGCGCCGGCCTTGAGGTGGTTGCTCGCGCCGGTGAAGTCGGTGAAGAGGCCGGTCGACTCGACGACGTAGTCGGCCCCGACGGCGCCCCAGGGCAGCTCCGCGGGGTTGCGGACCGCGCTGCAGGGGACGAGCTTGCCGTTGACGATGATGCCCTTGTCGTTGTGCTCGACGGAGCCCTCGAACCGCCCGTGGGTCGTGTCGTATTTGAGGAGGTAGGCGAGCAGGTCGGGCGAGACGAGGTCGTTGATGCCGACGAACTGGATGTTGGGGTTGTTGGCGCCCGCGCGGAAGACCAGGCGACCGATGCGACCAAAACCGTTGATGGCGACCTTTAGGGGCATGTCGGATTCTCCAAAAATAGCCCGCTAGCCGTGAGGCCCAGCCGGGCGGTGGAAATTCATGATAGGGACGATTCGCGCAAAAACGAGGGAAGACAGGGGAGAATAGGGATTTTGCGCGATTGTTGCAAGGCCTTGCAGCGATGCGCAATCAAGCAAAGCCCAGGCACTGCGGCGCCTGGGACCGCGCGTGTCGTGGACGGTGCGCGTGTCGTGAAACGAGCGTCCATCCCAGACACCGCCGTGCCTGGGCTTTATTGGGACCTCTGAATAACCCAGTACTAAATCTCCCCGCCTGGCGCTGAATCGGCAAAGGAGCCCGCGATGGAACGCCAGACGCAAGAGCCGATGCTGATCGATGCGGTGCTCCACGACATCGGCGACCCCAGGAGGACGGCCAGGCTGGATCAACTCGACCGGGCGGTACCCTGGGCCAAGCTGGCGGCGCCGATCCAGGCGACCTACGGCAACACCACCAACGTCGGTGGTCGGCCCAACGTGCCGGTGGAGA
>JAPLMQ010000144.1 GCA_026386955.1 Planctomycetota bacterium | reverse complement strand
AACCCAGGCACGCAGTGCCTGGGCTTTGGGTTGGGTTCACGTATGCATGTGTGCATGTGTGCACATCGTCTCGTGCGCTCGCGCTTCAGCGCGTCGTCTCGCGCAGCGCCGCGACGGGTTTCCCGATCTGCATCTGCACGTAGAGCGGGGCCCGGACGATCAACTGTCCGCGGAAATACTGGATCGTCGCGTCGCCGCCCTGGCCGGCCCAGACGTCGGGCTCGACGAAGGCGCGGATCAACCGCGAGATCTCGTCGGCCCCGCGCTCGCCGATCGGGGCCCTCTCGCCGGGGCCCATGGGCGTGAAGGTCCCGCTGGCCGAGCCGTTGGGCCCCACGGCGGTGACGTGGACCATCTCGCGCACGGGCGGGAGCAGCTCCGCGACGTCATACATGCGCACGACCGGGTTGCGGTTGGCGTGGGCCTTGGTCATCACCTCGATGAACCAGGGGTTCCGCTCGTAGACCAGCCGCTGGTTGGGCGAGGCCAGGTCCATCAGCTTGCCCAGCAGCGTGCGGGCGGACATGCGCTCGGCGACGAGGGTGATCGGCTGGTCGGGGTCGACCCCGTCGTTGAGCATGGCCGATCGGTTGATGTTGAGGTCGACGCCGGTGGTCTTGGCCCACCAGACGAAGGCCTTGGAGGCGGGGACGTCGTGCAGGTCGATGGGGGAGACGACGGCGTCGAGCTTGCGGTCGGTGTCGCGCCAGGCTTCGTCGGCGGAGCGCGGCGCGGGACGCGTGGCGGGTTGGGTGGCCGCGGACTGCGAGGCGGGCGGCGGGGGAGGTGAGGGGGCGCCCGGGGCGGCGAGGAGGCTTGATGTCAGGACGAATGTCAGTCCGAGGGCGAGGCCCAAGCCGAGCGTTTGCAAGGGCGACGAATGGGGCAACGCGGGGCTCCGGGAATTCCGGGTTTTCCGGGGCGGGCTTTCCGGGGGCGGGGGGTCATTTCGATCGGAGCGTCAATCTTCGCCTCAACTGCTCGATGACGCCCTCGACGCGGCGGAGCTGTTGATCGATGAGATCACGCTCGGCGCATTGGGCGACGGTCACTCGTTTGCGGGCCAGGCCGCAGGCTTCGAGCTGAAGGGTCGCGAGTTGTTCGTAGATCAGTGACTCCGGGTTGTAGACGTCGCTCACAAACTGGGTCCCGCGCAACAAAAGTGGAACCCACCCGCAAACATTCTCCGCTCCGGCGCGGGGCGAAGCAATGGGAAAATGAGGGGAAACGAGGAGAAAGTGTTGGTTTTGGAGGACGAGTTGCTTTGTTGCGACGCTTGCATTTCAGGGCCAAAGGCCCGTCTTATACCAGCCTAGGGCGAAGCCCTAGGACCATCGGCACCGTAGGATTTTGAGGGCTGAAGGCCCGATTTATCCGGCGTTCGAACACGCGATAAGACGGGCCTTCAGCCCTCCAAACACTCTTTGGCGCAGGCTCCTGGGGCTTTGCCCCAGGCTGGTATAAAACGGGCCTTTGGCCCTCCGGAAATGATCCGCGCTGGAAGCATGGCAACAAAGCCGGCGCGAGTCCGAGGAGGGATTTGAACACCGGGTTTCGACTCGTGCTCGCGCTCCGCGCCTCAGTTTCCCGAAAGCTCCAACTCCCCCGTGAACGCCTCCTCGAAGTCGTAGACGTCGATGAAGTCGCGGATCGAGTCCGAGGGCGTCTTGGACATCATCTGGGCATCGACCATCGCGAAGACGATGTTGCCGAAGTCGCGGCAGGAATTGACGTGCCAGCGGCGTAGCACCGTGCGGGCCAGCAGCCCGTATTGCTCGATGGCGTAGTCGCGCAGGTGCTCGCAGAGCACGCGCCCGTCGACGTGCAGCGAGGCGGGCTCGGCGTCGGGCTTGGGGTTCCCGTGCACCCGGCGCACGGTGAAGTCCAGCCCGCGCTTCACGAAGAGAAACGCGTCGATGGGGTACTTGGTCGAACTCACGGCCTGTGCGAAAAGCTCGTCGGACATCGGGGCGGAATCACTCCGTGGCTGGGGGCCGGGACGGTCTGGGGCTCGCACGTTTGATTATAGGGTCCGCGGGCGGAATTCCAGCGCGGGGCCAGCTTGCCCTTCTCCCTCCCAGGGCCGGCGCATTTGCCGCGCCACGGCAAGTACGGCGCATGTTAGGCCTTGCGCCCGCCTCTTCGTGCCGGTAGGGTGTGGCTCGTAGGCGAACTCGCCGTCGCAACCTCACCCCTTGCATTGGAGCCCGGCCATG
>JAPLMQ010000111.1 GCA_026386955.1 Planctomycetota bacterium | reverse complement strand
CGGCTGGAACGACCAGAAGGTGGTGCGGGAGATCATGGTCTTCCTGCACAGCCACGGCGTGAGCACCAGCCGGGCCTTCCGCATCTACAAGACCTACGGCGCCGAGGCCATCGAGAAGGTGCGGGAGGACCCCTACCGCCTGGCCCGGGACATCTGGGGCTCAAGGACGAGACTGGCGAGACCCGCTGCGTCCAGCAGTGGCCGCAGGTGGCGAGCCCGCCCGGGCAATCACCAGCGCCGCCATCGCCGCGGCGGGCAGGCTCGGCTCGCCCGCCGGGAGCATCTTGCCCCGCTGGTTGCGGGTGAGCACCACGTCCTCCATGTTGATCCCGCCATTGGCGGTGACGTCATTGACGGCCAACATCGGCCTATTCACACCGGGATTCGGAGGCATGTGTTCCGCTAAACCACCGGCGCCTCGAAGTCGACGTCCGTTGTGCGAACCGGGCCGTTGAGCCACGCCTGGCTCATGAACCGTAGGTCGTCGACGTAGCTGTCCAGGTTGGGGTTGTCCGAACCGATGCCGATCTGCAATTTCGCGATCAAGCCCGCCGAGAGCCTCGCGCCGTAGGTCGGATCGTTCAGCCACTGGCCGAGGGTCTTGGTCACCGCCTGGTTGGCGCCGGCGCCGCCGATGTCGATCAGCCACCAGAGCCCGTTGTTCTGGTCGATCGACTCGGCGGTCCATGTGTTGTCGACGGTGGTGTGGTTCTGGTAGGGCTCGTAGACCAGCACCTTGTCGTACCCCGCGTCGAAGGGGTTCGTGCTGACGTTGGCGTCGGAGGTGTCGATGCCCAGCTTGATGGCGGGCGCCGCGAGCCCCGCCCCGGCGTTGCGATACCAGTGGTAGGAGGCCCCGAAGTTGGACAGGCCGCCGAAGAACTGGCTCAGCTCCAGGGTCGCCTTGTCGGCCGAGGCGGGCGACGCCAGGTGGAGGCTGCCGGCGCCGACGGGGTTGCCCGCCGGCGCGGGGAGGAAGTTGACCAGGCCACCGTTGCGCGTGTCGCCGGCGACCCAGCCTTGGTCGCCCAGGGCACGGACGGTCACGGAAATGGCTGCCGCGGGATTGACCGTCAAGGAGACCGTCACCGGGCCCGCGACGGCCAGGCCGTCGGTCGGCCGGTAGGTGAAGGAGTCCGGGCCGACATAGCCGTTGACGGGCGTGTAGGCGAACGAGCCGTCGGGGTTGACGACCACCGTGCCGTGGCCCGCCGCGGTGTAGGAGGAGACCGTCAGCGGGTCGGCGTTGGCGTCGGTGTCGTTGGCGAGCAGGCCGCCGGCGGGGGCGACGTCGAGGGTCGTGCCCGTCTCGACGCTGTAGGCGTCGACGGCGCCCGACGGGGCGGCGTTGGGGACGTTGATGCGGACCGTCGCCGGGGCGCTCGAGAGCAGCGGCTCGCGCACGCGGTAGACGAAGCTGTCCGTGCCGGAGTATCCCGCGGCGGGGGTGTAGGTGAACGAGCCGTTGGTGCTCAGCGAAAGCGTGCCGTGGCTGGGCCCAGCGACCAGGGCGGCGGTGAGCGCGTTGCCGTCGGGGCTGGAGGAACGGGCCACCAGGCCGTTCGCCGTCGCCACGGTCAGCTTGACGCCGGGATTGGTGGCATAGAGCTGATTGTTGGCGGTCGGGGCCAGATCAAGCCGCGTGAAGAGGTTGTTGGCCTCGTCCGCCTCCGCGACGGCGTTTCCGGAGTCGAGCTGGGCGAGGAGGTAGTAATTCTGCCCCGCAGTCAGGGCGGGGACCGTGAAGCTGACCGACTTGGCCTTGGCGCCGATGGTCTTGTCTGCCGCCGCCGAGATCGTCTCGTTGCCCAGCACGATGTCGTCGGCGTCGCCGAAGACCGCGTTGAGCGAGAGCCGGTAGGCGATGGCGAAATTGGGCGTGATCGCCTGGCTGCCCACCTGGAAGTTGCGGGCGACGACGGCCGTGCCCGGGGTGATCGAGGTCACCGCCAGGCTGTTCCAGGAAAGGTCGGGGCGCACGACGGCCACCCCGGGGGCGGGCGCGAAGAGGTTGTTGGCCTCGTTCGTCTCGACGACGGCGTTGCCCGAATCGAGCTGGGCGAGCAACTGGTAATTGCCCGGGGCCGTCCCCGTGGGGACGGTGTAGGTCAGCGTCTTGGCATGGGCGCCGACGCTCTTGTCGGCGGCGATGGAGATCGTCTCGGTTCCCAGCACGACGTCGTCGGCGTCGCCGAAGGTCCCGTTGAGCGAGAGCCGGTAGGCGACGGTGAAGTTGGGCGTGGGCGCCTGGGTCGCGACCTGGAAGTTCCGCACCAGGGTGAGCTTGCCCCCCGCGTCGATCGACCCGGGGCTCACGCCAAGGCTGTTCCACGCGAGATCGGGCCGGAGCACCGCGAGCGCCGGAGCCGGCGCGAAGAGGTTGTTGGATTCCACGACTTCATTGACCGCGGCGTTGGAGTCGAGCTGGGCCAGCAGCACATAGTTCCCCACGGCCGTGGCCGCCGGCACGGTGAAGGTGAGCGTCTTGGTCTTCACGCCCAACGTCTTGTCCGCCGCCGCGGAGATCGTCTCGGTGCCGATCACCACGTCGTCGGCGTCGCCGTAGACCCCGTTGAGCGAGAGGCGGTAGCTGACCACGAAGCTCGGGGCGACCGGCTGGCCCTTCACCTCGAAGCTGCGCACGAGCGTCAGCCGGCCCCCCGCGTCGATCGTCGCCGGCGCGACGCTCAGCCCGACCCACGCGAGGTCGGGGTTCTGCACCGTCACCGGGGCGGCGACGGTGATGACGTTGTTGAGGTCGTTCTCCGGCACGACCGCGCCGCTGTCGACCTTCCCCAGCAGGTAGGCGTAATCGCGATGGTCGATGCCCGCGGGCAGCGCGTTGGCGGGCACGGCCAGCGTCACGGCCTTCGCGTGCGGGCCCACCGTCTTGTCGGCCGCGAGCGTCACCGACTCCACGGGTGTGGCGGTGAGCACCAGGTCGTCGGCGTCGCCCCAGACGCTGTTCTGCGAGAGCCGGTACTGCAGGGTGAAGTTCTGCGTGACCGCCGCGTTGGAGACCTGGAAATCGCGCGTGGCCGCGAACGTCCCGCCCGGGGCGAGGACCGTGGGCGGCGTGGAGGCCAGGCTGTTCCACGAGAGGTCCGTGCCGTCGTCGGTGACGATCAGCCCCGTGGCCTGCGCGACGGCGATCGTGGCGTTGGCGGGGTTGGTGAGGTTGACCACAAAGGTCTCGTTTTTCTCCAGGCTCGTGTCGCCGCGCACGGAGACGTTGATCACCCCGGCGAGCTGCCCCGCGGGGATCGTCAGCGTGCCGCTGGCGGCGATGTAGTCGTTGGAGGAGCTCGCGGTGCCGTTGGCGGTGGCGTAGGTCACCGTGACGGCGACGTTGCTCGGGGCCGACAGCGCCACGTTGAACGCGAAGGTCTTCGTCCCGCTGTTCCCTTCCGTGGCGCTCACCCCGGCGATGGAGATCTGTGGAGCCGGCTGGCCGACGTTCAGCGTGCCCGAGACCACGTTGCTCAGCGCACCGCTCGCGTCCGTGGCCTGGGCGAGGATCGTCGCCGCGCCGGTCGGGAAGCCCAGCGTGGAGACCGTCGTGCTCCAATTGGGCCCGCCGCTGCTCGCCGTGGCGAGCAGTTCGCCCGCCTGGGGGATGCCGTCGCTGTTGGCGTCGCGGTAGAACGAGACGCCGGCCACGGCGTTGTCGATGTCGGCCACGCCCACGGCCGTGAGCGTCGTGGATGAGCCGTACGCGACCGTCGACGGCGAGGCCGACAGCGAGCCGACCGTGGGGGGGTCGTTCACGGGCGTGACGGTGACGGTGAAGCTGCGCGGGGCGGAGGCGTCGACGCGGCCGAAGAGCGTGCCGCCCGTGTCGCGGGCGGTGATCTGGAACGTGGCGGTCCCGTTGGCGTTGGGCGCGGGCGTGTAGGTGAGCGTGCCGTCGGGCGCGACGGAGGGCTGGACGCTGAAGAGCCCGGGGTTGCTCACGCCCGAGACGGTGTAGGCCGCGGTGGTGTTGGAGAGGTTCGCGGGGCCGGTGACGGAGGGCAGCGCCGCCGGGGGCGTGTAGGTCGCCGCCTGGGGCGTGCTGCCGAGCATGCGGACCTTGCCGTCGAACTTGGTGGTGAGGTAGATCTCGCCGTCGCCGCCCAGGCCGAAGCGCAGGTCGGACCGGCTGCCGCCGATGATCTGCAGCAGCGTCTTCTGCACGCCGCCCGAGAGCAGCGTCAGCTCCTGGATGTTGGCCTGCGCGCCTTGGGTCAGGTCGTTGACATCGGCGTAGAACATCCGGCCGTTGTTGAGGTCGCCGAAGACGTACTTGCCTTGGAGGTAGGGAATCGCCGAGCCGCGGTAGACGAAGCCGCCGACGATGGCGATGCCCTCGGAGCGGTCGTAGGTGGCGACGGGGTAGGTGTAGCCGAGCGTCTCGTCGTTCGCGGGCCGGCCGAAGGCGATGGTCTGCGAGCTCGGGTCGTGGTCGACGACGAACATCCCTTCGCGGTCGCCCCACCCGTAGTTGGCCCCGGCGACGCCGAGGTTGACCTCCTCGGCGTTCTTCTGCCCGATGTCGGCGATGTACATCTTGCCCGTCGCGGGGTCCCAGCTGAACCGCTGCGGGTTGCGGAAGCCCAGGGCCCAGATCTCGTCGATCGTCTGGTTGGCCGGGTCGGCGGCGCCGACGAAGGGGTTGTCGGTCGGCAGGCCGTAGTGCCCGCTGGCGCCGTTGGTCCCGTGCGGGTCGATGCGGAGGATCTTGCCGAAGGGGATCAGCCGGTTCTGGCCGTCGCCGAAGCGGTCGGCCTGGAAGGTCGGCCCGTCGTTGCCGGTGTTCCCGCCGTCGCCCACGCCCACGTAGAGCTTGCCGTAGTCGGCCGAGCCGGGCGCGGCGGCGGGGTTGAAGGCGATCTGGTTCATGTTGTGGTCGACGCGGGGCTGGTCGAGCCGCATCACGTCGCGCCGCGTCGAGACGTCGATGACATCCGGGTTGCCCGCCGAGACGGTCCACTCGCTCAGCACGTCTTGGTGGACCGCGACGCCCCAAGGCGCGCCAAAGTCGGCCGCGCCCGAGCCGGCGAACTCGGTGTGGACGGTGTAGACCTTGCGGTAGCCGGGCGTGCCGATGTTGCTGAAGTCCGGGTCGAAGGCGAAGGTGGAGAAGCCGCGCTCGGAGTTGATCACCGAGGTGTCGTCGTCGAATACCCCCGCGCGGGCGGCGGCGATGTCGAGGAACGGCGTGGGCTGGACGACGCCGTTCTTGATGATCCAGAGCTTCCCGCGCATGTCGTTGACGAAAAGCCGGCCCGAGCCGTCGTTGGCGGAGAAGACGAAGTTGAGGCGGGCGGGCTTGAGTGTGCTGCTAACCGGGTCGACGCTAGCGGGGATCTGGGCCACATCCGACACCGCGACGGAGAGCCCGGGGCGGTTGATCACGGCCGGGTAGCCATTGCCGACGATCTGCGGGTTGGTCGAGCCCGGGGTGAAGGAAGTCACCAGGCCCGCGACGCTCTGGGCGCCGCTGTCCTCGGCGACGGTGCTGCCGGCTCCGCCGAGCGTGAAGGTCGGGGCGTCGGCCCGAGCGGTGACGATGATGCCCGCGGAGGCGGTCGCGGAGCTGAAGGCCGTCGTGCCTCCGCCGACCGAGGCGTCGGCGGTGGAGCCCTCGGTTGCGCCGTCGCTGGCGTCCCACGCGCGGTAGGTCAGCCCCGCGGCGAGGGTGCCGTTGAAGTCGGCGTTGGGCACGAAGCGGACGCGCGTGTCGGCGTCGGCGGAGAGCAGGAGCGCCGACGAGGCCGAGACCGCGCTGAAGTTCAACCAATTCGAGCCGTTGAGGCTGTACTGCCACGAGCCGTTGGCGGTGTTGAGGGCCGTGACCGCCATGCCGCGTGCCGGGCCGTTGGCGTCGGAGACCATGCCTTCAAGAATCGCGGCCACGCGCGTGCCGGGATTGGCCACGGCGTCCTCGTCGATGACGTTGAGATGGTTGGCGCCGACGAGCACGGGTGCGACATTCGGCGGCGCGAGCTGGATGACCAAGGCGCCGGCCCGCTCCAAGCTGACGTGCCAGGCGCCGCCGCTCTGGGAGACCGGGACCGCCTGGCCGTCGATGGTGGCGCCGACGATGCCCGACAGGCCAAAGAGCGACATGTCGGTCCCGGTCGCCAATCCATCTGCGGAGATGTTGCCGCGGACCTGGCCGGGGACGAAGGACATCGACAGCGTCGCGGGGTGTTCGAGGCCCAGCACCTGACTGCCGTCGAGCTCGAGGCTCGTGCCGCCGGAGATCATGGCGCTGTCGAGGCCGCCGGCCTTGATCCGCACTTGGGCGAACTTTGCGTCGCTGGTGAGCCGGTCCACCGTCTGCGTGGCCATGGTCGATTGCGAGAGGATCGTATCGGTCCAGCCGTCGGCGGCGTTGGTGATGACGGTTCCGGTGTGGTCGGCTGTTGACTGATTGGTGATGTTGAACTTGGAGGCCGCGCCCGCCGTGCCGGTCTCCAGGATGGTGAGGAAGCCGGCGTCCTGTCCGCTGATGCCGACCTGCGCCCGCTGGGTCTGCTCGAAGACGTTGTACGTGTCGTGCATCCAGAGCTGGGTCGTGCCCAGGCTCATGCCGCCGGTGCTGAGCACGTGCTCGATGACCTGCGCGCCGTCCTTGACCCACTTGACCTCCACCAGGCCGGGTGTGTTGGTGAGCACGGTCTGCGTGCCGCGGCCGACGAGGTTGAAGGCGTAGCTGTGCGTCGAGCCGCTGGTCATGTTGTCGGCCACGACGAAGTAGTCCTCGTGCGGGAAGCCGGTGCTGCGCGTGACCTGGGTGTTGTTGTAGTCCATCACCAGGGTGGCGAAATCGCCCACACCCTTGAAGCCGCCCAGTTCGGTGGAGTCGAGGCGGTTGGTGTGCAGGAAATCGCCGGGGCGCGTGGTGCGGCCGAGGTTGGGCCCACCGTATTCAATGGGATTTTCGGAGTAGGGGAAGGAGCCCGCGGGACCGGGGAGGGAGCCGACGTTTCCGTCGACCAGGAGCACGTTGTGCCAGTCGGCGCGCTTGGGGTCGAAGCCGACGGGCGTGTTCGAGAGGTCGCGGCGATCGTAGCCCGGAGCGACGAGGATGTATTTGCCGTTGGCGGCCGCGAGCACTTCGCCGGTGTCGTTCTGGCTGTGGTAGGCGGGGTAGAGCGCGTTGCCGACGCCCGAGGTGTCGACCCATGACGGCGGGCTGTCCACGCCCGGCGAGAGCATGAGGTAGTCGCTGGTCGTGGACCAATCCTCGCGAAACACACTGACGCCCGATTGCCCGTCGGCGAGGAATGCGGGCGAGAAGGCCGGGGCCGCCGGCGTGGTTGTGAAATCGGAGAGGGCAAGGAAGTTGGTGTAGACCCAGTCGTTGTTGATGACGTTGGTGACGTCGAAGGAGTTGACGGAGGCGGTGTTGGTGCCGTTCCACAGCATGTTGGCGGCGGAGGCGGCGTCGGCGGTCTGGCTGAAGAGGTGGATGGCCACGGGGGTGTTGAGGCCGTTGGACACGTTGGGCACGGCTCCGTTGGGCAGGCGCATGCCGATGGACGTGTCGGAGTAAGGCTGGAAATTGGCGTAGAGGTCGACGCCCGAGCCCTGCTGATAGGCGCGGACGAAGGCGGTGACGGGGGCCAGGATGTAGTTGAGGTAATGACCCTGGGAGTCGGTGAACCAGCCGTCGTCGGTGGTGGAGTAGTTGAAGTTGTTCTGCAGGTCGGTCAGTCCCTGGTTGAGCAGCGCCTGATTGCGGAGGAGGACGCCCGCCAGCCCGCGGGTGCCGCCGACCTTGGCGCGGACGTTGGAGTCGGAGGTGCCGCCGCCGAGGGTGTTGGCGGCGGAGAGCAGCGCCGACTCGATGGTCGAACGGTCGCCGGCGGCGATCGAGCCGGGGCGGATGAAGTCGTAGGCCAGCAGGTAATTGGTCATCGCCTCGGTCTTGGTGATCTCGGTGCCGCCGGGCACCGCCGCGACCTTGAGCACGTTCACCGCCTTGGTGAGGTCCGCCGCATTGCCGGTCATCGCCCAGCGGAACGCGGCGGCCTTGGCGATGCTCGAATCATTGGCGGCGGTGGCGAATGTGGTCGGCGTCGCGCCGCTTGTGCCCTGATTGGCCCGGCCATCAACGGTGGCTTTCCAATACGTCTGCGAGGCGTTGACCGGCGCCGCCCACCAGGCTTGGAAGTTGGCCAAGTCGCCGCCGAGGATGAGCGACGTGGTGGGCATGGAGGCCGGCAAGACGCCCGTGGTCGAGCCGAGTTGCATCGACGTGGTCGACGGCGGATTGACCAAGAGCGTGGTGGTCGCGGCGGTCGTCGCCGCGGCAGTGGAATACATCCCCAGGTTGTCTTTGGCCTGCGCGAACAGGCGAACCGCGCCGACGGGGAAGCCTGAGGTTGAACCGGTCCAACTCCAGCCGCCAACGCTCGAATTGTCCACGGCAATGGCCGTGTCCGTGTTCTCCCAGGCGCCGTTGTTGTTGGCGTCGTAGTAGAACGTCACCGACGCCACGCTCTGCCCTGCGTCTGGATCGCTCACGCCGTTGGCGGTCAGCACCACGACCTGGCCTTGGGCCACCGGGTCGGGCGAGTCGGTCAGGCTTGTGATCGTCGGCGGTGCGTTGCTCAGCAGCACGCGCGGTTCGAGGGCCTCCAGGAAGGCGTTGAGGCCGGCTGTCGGCGCAGACGGCCTGGCCATCAGGCCACGGCCCGTCAGGACGCGCTGTCGCACAGCGATCGCCCCAGCCTGGCGGCCCGATTCAGCCAATTGGTTGAGCCGGTGGGACTTCGACAGGACGCCGCGGTGGAGATGCTTGAGAATCGCGTGAGTCCGTGAGTTCAACGACATGATCTGCTCCTGTTCGGCCCACGTTTGGGCCGCCATTCGCCTCGACTGGTTCCGGCTGCAACGGGTCCGGCAGACCTCTCCGCAGCGCCCGGATCCGCGGCGCCGCGCGGTATACAGAAATGCGTGAAGCAACATGAAATCATACCAAGAGCGGTCGAGCCTGCCGCATCACCGGATCGACCGCGAGTCGGTAGGCGTCGTTGAGGTCGTCGTAGCCCCCCAGGCGGTTGTAGATCGACTGCCGCAGCAACGCCGTGAGCGAGTGTCGGATGATGGTCCCGGTGCGTCCGTCGGTCAGCGTCGCACCGGCCGGCGCGGTAAACACCCAGGCGTCATCGAGGTCGCGATACGGCAGCAGCCCGCCGTCGCTGCTGACCGTCGCGCCGTGGAACTCAAGCCGGACCGAGCCATCAAAACCGAGCTTTAACGCTTCCTTGCGTGCTTCACCCATTGGGTGGGCCTTCCATGGTGGTCCCGAGATGCGCAGAACACCATGAATTACGGCCTCAAACGCTCATCGGCTCTATCAAAATCGGAAAGTCATCTGGGAAATGTGGGCTAGGTCGACTGAAACGCCTTCATCGGAGATGCGACGAACCTCATACTCCTATCGGGGGGAAGGGAGGGGGGGGTAGGCCGCCGATGACCACCTATGTGTTGCCCGACGCCCCGTTCCCGAAACCCGTGGCGACACCGCCCGCCTCGGCCGCGCGTGAGCCCTTCCTGGCCTTCCTACCCCTGTCGCCTAGCCACGCTTTGGGGCAGACGATCTCCTCGCAGGGTTTCTGTTCCGCGTCGTCCGCCCGCCACGGCACGCCTCTCTCGGGGAGCCCGCCATGCAAAGTCAACATCGAGATCGACACGGCCCAGATCGCCGTCACCGGCGTCCTGAACGACGCCAACGGGGTGCCATTCCATACCCACGGAACAATCCTGGCGCGCCGGGCCAAGATTGCGTACCCGCCGTTGGGCGAGACGGTGGCTGTACGCGGGGCGGGGTGGAAGCACTGGGTGCAGATCCTCGTGGTGGGCCCGTCCTTCCCCTACAACTGGGTCGACGACCTGATGGACGACGCCATCGAGGTGCTGGGCCCGTCCTGCCTGAAGGGGACGGTGGTGATGCACCGCCCCGACCCAACCCCCGGGGAGATGACGGAGATAAGAGCCCGGGCGGCGGGCAATGCCGGAGAAGCCGCCGTGGAGGACCCCGCCGGCGACCCGCCGCCGCCGCCGCTCCCTACGCCGGGGCCGGGGGGCCAATCAAAACCGATCACGCTGGTGTACGCCCGTCCTCTTCCTCGACACCGAGATGAGCAGCGGGGAAATGCTCTCCCGCAACATCGCCCACGTCTCGGGCTGGAAGGAGCAGGACATCCTGGCGGGCAAGATCTTCAAGGAGTCGGGGGAGCTGAAGGCCGATGTGGCCGCGGCCATCGCCGCCATGGAAAACTCCCAGCTCTATTACGCCAACATCGCCGGCAAACCCATCGAGCACACCCTCTCCCTGATGCGGCAGTTCAAGCAGCGGTTCGTGGGGCAGACCGACTACGAGAACTACGACGGCAGCGTCCACACCCGCTCCGACCCGTGCATGGTCATCTACGACTGGCTCAAGCTGCCCGACGCGGGGGCACTGAAGGGAAACACCCAGGAGCACCAGGCCATCGGGTTCCAGTGCTCCAGGATCAAGGACGCCGCCGCGATGCTCGACCTGGCGGTGGTGGCCGGGGCCCAGAACAACCGCGCCGCCATCAACGCCACGGCCGACGACTGGGAACACTCCTCGGAGGCCTTCGCGGCCAGCTCCGACCGCATCGCCCAGTTCTGCTCGCAGATGGCCATGCTGCGCAACGTGGACGCCAAGGAGGCCGACGCGATCGGCTCGGCCTTCGAGGACGCCGACCTGCCCGCCTCCCGGAAGGAGACCCCCCACGGCGCCACCAAGGCCGTCCTCCGCGAGGGGCACGGGGGCCTCATGTACAACCAGATGCTCCACATCGTGCTCACCCGCGGCGGGCAGGACTGCAAATCGGGCCTCCCCCTCTACCACGACCGGGGCCTCTTCAGGTACGAGGACCTGGGCACGAACCCCAAGGTGGTCCACTACCGCCTGGCCCTCCGCGAGGCCGCCCGGGAGAAGAAGAAAGCCAAGACCGCCAGCAAGTCCGCCGCCGGGATGCCGATCCCCGGGGAGGTACCCCACGTATGAGCACCGTCGCCGGACAACGCGACCGGGTGGAGACGGCGGTGCTGGAGCACTACCAACGCCACCCCGACCTGATCGTGGCCCTGCTGGAGCGGCTGGGGGCCACCGACGTCCATCGCAGCTCAAACCTGGTCCGCTCCACCTGCCCGATCCACCGCGGGGCCAATCCCAACAATTTCGTGGTCTGGTTCGACAAGGGCATCCCGATCTTCAAGTGCTACAGCGACTGCAACACCAAGAAGACCCCGCTGACCGAGCTGCCCCGCCGGGTGCACTCCCTGACCAAGCGGGGGGCCATCGAATACCTGGCCTCGGTGGCGGGCATCGCGATCGACGGGAAACTGGTGACGGTGAGCCGGGCGGTGCGGCAGGAGGAGTCGCTCCAGGCCTTCCGGCAGAGGTTGGGCATCGCGGACCAGAACCAGATCCGGGTCTTCGACGAGTCGTGGGTGGCCCGGTCGATGCGGTGCCTGCGGAACCCGGCCCTGGCCCCTGTGTGGCGGTACCTGACCGGGCCGGTGACCGAGGAGACGGCGTGGGGCGAGCGGTGCTGCCAGCTCTCGCCCGAGGTGCTGGACCATTTCGAGGTGGTGGTTGGCCAGATTCTGGTGAGGGCTTCGCGCGTAGAGCCGGGAAGCTAGTCGGCCGCACCCGCCACAGCGGCTGGCTAGCTTCCCGGCTCTACGCGCGGGGATTGAAGAGCGAACTCGGCCAGGGATTGGATCACCGGGCGAGGTGATGGATGGGCAGTGTGTGAAGGCCGTGCATCGCGTCGAAGTAAGAGATGACAAGGGCACCGCATGTGATACTTGGCGAGAAGCCGCTTACTCCACTCCACCTAGAGTCTTGGCGAAGTGGTCGAATGCCTTTTCGATCTTGAGGAGATAGATAATCATGAATACCCATCCAACCAGAGCCGACACAAAGCTCAATATACCGCAGACGGCACTGGCTGCCTGAACCAACCCGTTAGCCAAAAGCAGCAATCCAATGACCCAGATGACCGGCATTGACAGGAACAGGGAAATACACGCTACGATGCTCATCCAGGTTGGCATGCGTTGGTGCGTGACCAATCCACGGTCGATGAGTTGATTCAGGTCGTCGCCGATTCCGTAAAGTCGAAAGACCCAATAGAAGTTCCCGAAGAACGGGATAAATGTGAGTCCAACCGCAGCGTCGGGCGATGAAACACTCGTTAACATACCATTAATGCGATTCCAATGGATTACATGTTTCCACGCGCTAAACATGTGGCGAAAATGCATACTGATACCCGCGGCCTGGCATCCGATCCCGACTGCCAGACAAAACCAGAAAAGTATTTCTCCGGAAGATCCTGCACCGGGCATTTCATGACTATGTTCTCTAATACCTGCATAGACAATAAATCCTCCCGCGGCCCCAAAGGGCACTACAGAGCCGAGCGCGAGAAGGATGCCAGCGACCGGATGAATCCGCCTGTAGGATGCTTTTTGGAACTCCGCGACGTACACGCCGTCGTCGGCAAGACGATCAGCCGAGGGGGCATTTGCATCCCAACGCTCGCTGTTGATCTCGCTTGGATTGTGGCGATCGTCCGTGTCTGATCGCTTCGCATTACCGGAGGGTTCGGCAACCACTACGGGTAAGTCAGGTGGTGGAGGATTAAACACCCACGGGTAACTCTTGGCCATCGCCCAACTCACCTGGTCAGTGGAAATCGAGTGGACCGGCGAGATCTGATTAATTCTAGCCTTGGCCCATAATTGCTCGCGCGTAAACGGCCCGGACACTTGTCCCCGGTGCCGTATAAAGTAGACTTCGTCAGCCATAGAACTCTCCTTATCGACCAATGCTGAGGATCTGCTATCTCCCGGAAACGCAACTTCTCAGTCCATGATGTCTACTTGCACCATAGCCCGCAGATTGAGTTTCGATCTGTCCAAGTAGAGCTGCATCTGATCCGACACCATAGACTAATGGGTCATGGAGGGAATCGGCATCTCGTCGTCAACGCCGGAGAAAGCATCTGCCGTGACACTCAAGCAATAACGATTGCATTTAGCACTCGATACTCGTTCGTGATAGCCCTTAGGACCACCCTTCCGATCCACACTACTGGTCCACAGCACTCCAAGTAAGATCATGACCTTGAGCACTGTTGAGAACAGTTTAACCAATCAATGACTCCGTGTCGCACATCTCAAAAAGGGTCCTTCCGGAATCTCAATGGGTGACCCCAGTTTTGGCAGCATTTTTCGCCCCCTCGCCTTCCATGACGGGACGAGGGAGCCGAAGGGGCGAAAAACGTTGGTGGGCAGATGGGCCGGAGTCCCTTGTGCATACAACAGCCTGCAAAACCAGTGCT
>JAPLMQ010000287.1 GCA_026386955.1 Planctomycetota bacterium | reverse complement strand
GCAGCCTCCGCCTCCCGCAACTTCGCGATTATCTGCTCGGGCTTGTGCTTCTTGCCTGACATCCTTGAGTCTCCTTGGCCGCCCTGCGGCGGCCGGTTAAGACTCTCATATCACCTGGACCAGTTTTCGGGGAGCAGGCCACCTCGTCATGCCCGCGAAAACGCTTGGTTTAAAGGGGTTTTGAGCGGGCTTGTGCGTCGTGCAGCGAACGGCCCCTGAAGACACATGCCACGAGTACGGTGGCATGTGGCACCCGGATTGGATCTTCCGCGAGCCCACCCATGACCCACTCCGCCCGCGCCGCTGGCTCCGCCTTGCTCCTCTCGCTCACCCTCTCGCAACTCTCCCCCGCGGCTCCCCCCGCCGCCTCGGCCCCCGCCATGACCAAGCCCGCCTCCACCTCCCCCGCCGTCGACTCGCTCCGCTTGATCTCGCGCGAGGTGGTCTTCACCACGCCGCGCGAGGGCGTGCGCGTCGAAAGCCAAGCCTTCTACACCCGCCCGCCCGACCACGAAAAACGCCTCGAAATGATGCGTTACCGCGTCGAGCAGTCCAAGAGCGACAAGATGGACGCCGGCGAGCGCAGCTTCTCGCCCGACAACGGCAAGACCTGGGGCGAACCCGAGCGCGTCACGCTCCTGCGCAAGACTGCCGAGGGATTCGAGCGCACCGGCCTCCGCGCCTGGTGGCTCGACCCGGTCAACGGCCTGCTCGTCAATCTTTCCGGCCGGTCGATCACCCGCGCCGACGAGCCGCGGGAGGTGCCCGCCCGAGGCAACGTCACCTACGCCGTCTCCACCGACGGCGGACGCACGGCGGAGTTCACCGAGCCGATCGTCCAAGGCCCCGACCGCGAGGGCGAGCCGAGCCCCTACACGATCGACCACCCCTTCGAGGGCGTCTGGACCGGCAAGAACACCGTGGGCTACGGCGACCGCACCTGCATGCCCATCCGCACCCGGGCGGGCGAGATCCTCCAGCCGGTCCAAGCCTCGATCCTCGGCGAGGACGACAAGCCCTACAACCCCACCGGCGGCTTCACCTACACCGAGGCGGGCGTGCTGATCGGCAAGTGGCAGCCCGACCACCACATCCGCTGGAAGCTCTCCGCCCGCGTGCGCATCGACCCGAAGCTCTCGTCGCGCGGGTTGATCGAGCCCACCCTCGCCGAGCTGCCCGACGGGCGCATCCTCATGGTCATGCGCGGCAGCAGCACCACCACCCCCGGCCGCCGCTGGCGCAGCCTCTCCTCCGACGGCGGCCACACTTGGGGCCCCGCCGAGCCTTGGACCTATAGCGACGGCTCCTCCTTCTTCTCGCCCAGCAGTTGCTCGCAGTTGCTCACCCACTCCAACGGACAGATCTACTGGCTGGGCAACATCGTCCCCAAGCCGCCCAAGGGCAACAGCCCGCGCTACCCCTTTGTGATCGGGCGCGTCGACCCCGCCTCGGGGTTGCTCGTGCGCCAAAGCGTCGCGGCCATCGACGACCGCGGCCCGGACGACAGCCCCGAGTTGATGCTCTCGAACTTCCGCGCGATCGAGGACCGCGAAACCGGCGACATCCTGCTCCACATGAGCCGGGCGTTCGCGACCAAGGGCTTCACCACCGACGCCTACGTCTACCGCATCGGCGTTGGAAAGTGACCATCAGCACTGCTACTTCGAGGGCGTCGAATCGAGCCTCGGCTCGCTGCTGATGACCTTGCCGTCCTGGAACCGCACCTTGTACTGGTGGCCGTCCGAGGCCTGCAGGACGCCCTCGCCATTGAGGTTCGCCGTCGAGCCCGAACCGGAGCCCGAAGGCGTGACCACGGGGTCGGGCTTTGAGAGGCCCTTGAAGGGGCTGGCGATCGCGCCGAAGACCGCGCCGAAGGCATTGCCGATCACGGTGAAGGGGTTGGGGAAGGAGGGGCCGGGGGCGTTGGGGTTCTTGCGCTTGGGCGGGTCGTCGTCGAAGTGGTGCGGGGTGTTGAAGGCCGAGCCGGGGCCGTAGTTGGTCTCGCGCACCACGCGCGTCTCGCAGCCGGCGAGGGGGATGGCCGCGACCAGGAAAGCCCCCGCGGCGAGAAGCGTCGCACGATGTTTTCGCGATGGCCTGGGCATGACTGGGGAATGTTACCACGCCGCCCCGAGGCTTCCGCCGATGACGATTTCGCCTCCCCGCTTCCGGGGGTCCGGGGTTCACATCTTCTCGAACGCCAGCCGTCTCCCGAACGTCAGCGCGATCGCGATCGCGTCCGCCACGTCGGGCGGGCTGGGCGGCTCGGCCAACCGGCACTGCCCCTGCACGGCGAGCTGCATCTGCTGCTTGGTCGCGTGGCCGAAGCCGGTCATGGCCTTCTTCACCGCGGTGGCGGGCATGTGCTCGATGGCCATCCCGCGCCGCTGGGCGCAGAGGAGGACGACGCCGCGGGCGTGGGCCATGAGGATGGCCGTGCGCGGATGGGCGTAGTGGGCGTAGATCTGCTCGACGGCGAGGTGCGTCGGACGGTTCTCCTCGATGAAGGCGGAGAGGTCGTCGTGGAGCAAGCCGAGGCGTTTTTCGAGGGAGAGGCGGGGGCTGAAGCGGAAGCAGCCGCCCTCGACGAGGGTGGGCTCGATGGCGCCTTCGGAGAGGTCGACCAGGCCGTAGCCGGTGATCTGCAGGCCGGGGTCGATGCCGAGGATGCGTGCCATGGGGATAGGGTAACGGGGTTGCGGGGCGGGGGAAACGCGGGCGTGGGCGGGGTTTTCCCGCGGGTTTCCCGATCCGCCCGCCCGGTTGTGCCGGGGCAACTTTGCCTTTACATTGCCCGCGCAAGCCGATGATCGAAGGGCCTGGCCGACGTTCCGCGTGTCCATGATGGACGCGCCCGGCCGCGACGCCCGCATGCCAAGGAGGGCCACGCGTTGGCCAAGCGAGCAACACCGCCCGAGGATTCGTCCCTGTTCGACCCCGCCGCGGCCTCCGCAAGCGGCGGCGACGATGCCGCCGTCACCACCGCCGACGACGCCGCGGATTCGCCGTCGACCGCTTCGGGAAACGGCGCTGGTGATTCCGGCAACTCCGGTGGTTCCAGGGGCGACGGCTCCGGGGGCTCCGGCGGCGGCAATTCCGGGGGCCCCGCCCGTCGCGGCCCCTACGACGACATCCCCCCCGTCGCCCTCCACGAGGCCACGCAGGCCCGCTACCTCAACTACGCCCTCTCGGTCATCACCAGCCGGGCGTTGCCCGACGTCCGCGACGGCCTCAAGCCCGTCCAGCGCCGCATCCTCTACACCATGTGGCAGGCCGGCATCACCTTCGACGCCAAGCACCGCAAGTGCGCCAAGGTCGTCGGCGACGTGATGGGCAACTACCACCCCCACGGCGACTCGGCGATCTACGAGACGCTCGTGCGCATGGCCCAGCCGTTCTCCCTGCGCGTCCCGCTCATCGACGGCTCGGGCAACTTCGGCTCGCTCGACGGCGACAACGCCGCCGCCATGCGCTACACCGAGTGCCGCCTGGCCCGCATCGCCGACGAGATGCTCGTCGAGCTCGACCAGAACACCGTCCACATGCGCCCCAACTACGACGGCACGCGCGAGGAGCCCGTCGTCCTCCCCTCGCGCCTGCCCAACATGCTCCTCAACGGTGCGACCGGCATCGCCGTGGGCATGGCCACCAACATCCCGCCCCACAACCTGGGCGAGGTCTGCACCGCGCTGATCAAGCTCCTCGACGACCCCGAGCTGACCACCGCCGCCCTCTGCAAATGGGTCAAGGGGCCCGACTTCCCCACCGGCGCGCAGATCCTCAACACCAAGGCCGAGCTGACCCAGATCTACAAGGAAGGCACCGGCTCGGTCCGCATCCGCTCGACTTGGCAGCCCGGCCCGGCGGCGAAGTCGACCAAGACCGTCATCATCACCTCCATCCCCTACATGGTGAACAAGGCGACGCTCGTGGAGGAGATCGCCCAGGTGGTGATGTCCCGCAAGCTCCCGCCTTTGCTCGACATCAAGGACCTCTCGACCAGCGACGTGCGCATCGAGCTGGAGCTCAAGAAGGACGCCGACGAGCAGATGGTGATGGCCTACCTCTGCAAGCACACCGCGCTGCAGAGCACCTTCGCCGTCAACCTCACCTGCCTGGTGCCCACGGAGAACCCCGAGGTCGGCCGGCCCGAGCGGCTGGACCTCAAGGCGATCCTGCGCTACTTCCTGCAGTTCCGCATGGAGGTCGTCACCCGCCGGCTCGAGCACGAGCTCAAGCAGCTCCAGGCCCGCATCCACATCCTCGAGGGCTTCGAGAAGGTCTTCGACGCGCTCGACGAGATCATCCGCATCATCCGCAAGTCGGAGGACAAGGCCGACGCTGCCGCGAAGATCATGGCCCGCTTCGAGCTCGACGCCGAGCAGACCGACGCCATCCTCGAGCTCAAGCTCTACCGCCTCGCCCGGCTCGAGATCCTGGTCATCCAGAAGGAGCTCGACGAGAAGCGCAAGCGGGCCCGCGAGATCGGCCGGCTGCTCAAGGACGAGACCGCCCGCTGGGCGCTGATCCGCGGAGAGATCGAGTTGATCCAGGAGAAGTACGCCAAGAACGACAAGCGGCGGACGATCATCGAGAGCGTCGAGGACGAGCCGGAGTACTCCGCGGAGGACTTCATCGTCGACGAGGACAACGTGGTGATCGTCAGCCGGGACGGCTGGGTCAAGCGGCAGAAGGAGGTCAAGGACCTGTCGAGCACCCGCCTGCGCGAGGGCGACGCGGTGATGGCGGTCCTGGCGGGCAGCACCCGCGCGACGGTGGCCTTCTTCACCAACTTTGGCGTGGCCTACAGTTGCCGGATGATCGACGTCCCCGCGACCACGGGCTACGGCGACCCGGTGCAGAGCCTCTTCAAGTTCAAGGACGGCGAGAAGGTCGTGGCCGCGGTGAGCCTCGACCCGCGCGTGACCACCGGCATCCAGGCCAAGCCCAACGCCAAGGAAGGCGAAGCCCCGCCGACGCACGGCTTCGCCGCGACCTCCGACGGCTATTCGCTCCGCTTCAGCCTCGAAGGATTCGCCGAGCCCAGCACGCGCAGCGGGCGGCGCTACGCCCGCCCCGCGGAGGGCGTCGAAGTCGTCGGCATGGAGGTCGTCCACGGGAACGAGATCATCATCGGCGCGACGCGCGAGGCCCACGCCATCCTCTGCAAGGCCAGCGAGGTCAACTTCCTCTCCGGCCCGGGCAAGGGCGTGATGCTCATCAAGCTCTCCAGCGACGAGGACCGCCTGCTGGGCTTCATCGCCTCGACGGGCGACCGCGACCTGATGCGCGTCGAGACCAGCCGGGGGGCGGAGCAGACGATCAGCACGACCAAGTACGAAGTGACCGGCCGCGGCGGGAAGGGGCGCGAGGTGATGAAGACCGGGCAATTCACCCGCGTGATCCACGAGGAGGTTGCGCCGGCGGCGATGCTGGATGAGGATGACGACAAGCCCGGCAAATGAGCGGCCGCCGACCCGCGAAACACCGCAACGGAGAGACCCAATCCGACCGCATCCGCCGCACGCATCCTTGTCCAAGTCGACCGACCGAGAAAGAAGTCACGGATGACCACGACCACCTACAGCGCCAAAGACATCACCGTCCTCGAGGGCCTCGAGCCCGTCCGCAAGCGCCCCGGCATGTACATCGGCGGCGTCGGCTCCTCCGGCCTGCACCACCTGGTCTGGGAGATCGTCGACAACTCCGTCGACGAGGCGATGAACGGCCACGCCTCGCTCATCGAGGTCACCCTCCACGCCGACGGAACCTCCATCACCGTCTCCGACAACGGCCGCGGCATGCCCGTCGACGTCCACCCCAAGACCAAGAAGAGCGCCCTGGAGACCATCTTCTGCGTCCTCCACGCCGGCGGAAAATTCGACCACGGCAGCTACAAGACCTCCGGCGGGCTCCACGGCGTGGGCGCCAGCGTCGTCAACGCCCTCTCCAAGGACCTCGTCGCCACCATCAAGAAGGACGGCCACACCTGGGAGCAGCGCTTCAAGCAGGGCAAGCCCCAGGGGCCCGTCAAGAAGCTCGAGCCCGCGCGCGGCACCGGCTCGACCGTCTACTTCCACCCCGACCCGACCATCTTCCCCAAGACCGAGTTCGACCCCAACCTCATCCGCGAGCGCCTCGAGGTCGCCAGCTACATCCACCGCGGCCTGAAGGTGACCTTCAACGACGAGGTCAACAAGCAGAAATACAACTACCACCACGAGGAGGGCCTGACCGCCTTCCTCAAGAAGATCGTCGGCGACCGCACCGCCTCTGGCGCGAACAAGGCCGTGCATGAGCTGCCCTTCACGCTCACGAAGGAGAACGGCGTCAAGATCGACCTCGCCGTGCAGTGGACCGAGGCGACCGACGAGTTCATCAAGAGCTACGTCAACGGCATCCCCACCGCCTCGGGCGGGACTCACGAGAACGGCCTGCGGGCCGGGCTGGGCAAGGCCGTCCGCAACTTCATCGACACGCACAACCTCGCCCCCAAGGGCGTGACGCTCACCGCCGAGGACATCCGCGAGGGGCTCACCGCGGTGCTGAGCATCTTCGTGCCCGAGCCGCAGTTCCAGGGGCAGACCAAGGACCGGCTCAACAACCCCGAGGTGCTGAGCATGGTCGACTCCGCGGTGCGCCCCGCGCTGGAGCATTGGCTGAACCAGAGCAGGACGGTGGCGGAATCGATCATCGCCCGCATCGTGATGGCCGCCCGCGCCCGCGAGGCCTCGCGCGCCGCCAGCGCCGCCGTCACCCGCCGCTCCGCGACCACGGGGCGCAACGCGCTGCCGGGCAAGCTCAGCGACTGCAACTCCCGCAAGGTGAGCGACACCGAGCTCTTCATCGTCGAGGGCGACTCGGCAGGCGGCAGCGCCAAGCAAGGCCGCGACCGCGAGCGGCAGGCGATCCTCCCCCTGCGCGGCAAGGTGCTCAACACCGAGCAGGCCTCGCTCGCGAAGGTGCTGGAGAACAAGGAGCTGGCCGACCTGGTGATCGCCTTCGGCTGCGGGATCGGCAAGGAGATGGACGTCACGCGGCTGCGCTACGGCAAGATCATCCTGCTCGCCGACGCCGACTCCGACGGCAACCACATCACCACGCTGCTGCTCACCTTCATCTTCCGCCACATGCGCCCGCTCATCGAGGCGGGGCGCGTCTTCCTCGCCCAGCCGCCGCTCTTCCGCATCGACATCGGGAAGGTCAGCCACTGGGCGCTCGACGAGGCCCAGCGGGCCCAGATCCTCGAGAAGCACGGCCAGGGGCGGAGCAAGCCGGAGATCACCCGCTTCAAGGGGCTGGGCGAGATGATGCCCGCGGTGCTGTGGGAGACGACCTTGAACCCCAAGACCCGCCGGCTGCTCCGCGTCGAGATCGCCGACATGCTGCAGACCGACAAGATCATCCAGGAGCTGATGGGCAAGGACGCCGGGGCGCGGTTCACGTTCATCATGGACCGCGCGGACCAGGCGGATGTGGACCTTTGAGAGGCTACCCGATCAGGACCGCAACAACACCTCCGCTTCGGCGGCGAGAAGTTCCCAATCCCAGAAGCGGGTGACGCAGCGTTCTTGGCGTGTCTTCTGAAGGAGCGCCAGAGGCGAGACCTGCTCGGCGAGGACCTTCCCGTCCTTCGACAAGGCGAGACCGAGCGCGAAATTGGCGTCTCGCGGCCTCCGCACCAGCGCCCACCGGCCCGAGGCCGGGTCGAGTACGCCGAAGCCCTCGAACTCGCCCCATACCAGCCAGTCGCGGCGCGGATCGTGGATGCAGATGTTCGGAGGCGGGGCCTGCCGCGCACTCACCGCGACAGCGGGCTTGTGCTCGAAGAACGGCTTGGGCATGGTCCCCTCGGCCACCAGCACATCCTTCCAGCGGTAAACAACCAGTTTCTCCTCGACTGAGGCGTACAACCACGTCCCCAACGCCGTGATCCCCAAGGCGAGGATTTGCGGGGGCTGGAGCAAGTGCATCAACGCCCCTTGCAACTGCCCTTGCTCCGACCGGGCGGCCGCCAGCTCTCCGTTTGCCTCCTCCAGCCATTCGGAGGAGATTCCCGGCGCGTCGGGATTGATGACGGCCTTCTCCTTGGCCATGGCCGCGGCGATCTCGCCCACCAGCATTTGCCCGGTCATTTGCTCAATGAACTTCCTCCTGAACATCCCTGAAGGATCCATCGCCTCGAATTGCCTCAACTGCTGATGCAAGACCACCGCCAATTGACCGGCGGGCTTTGAGCCCTTCGCAAACAGGCCATCGATCCGATTGATCGGCTCCTCCGCGCGGTCGCCCATGATGGCGAAGGCGAGTTGCTGGGGCGTGGGAATCGCCTTGATCCTCAGGGAGACGGGGGCCTTGCCCGAGACCAGGTCGATCCTCACCAGCGTTCCGTCGCCTCGCTGCAGCGCCGCCCTGCCTTGGGGGTCGAACACAGGAAACGTGGGCATTTCGGCGGCCGGGCTGAAGACCTCGCCGGTCCGGACGGAATGGATCATGATCCTCGGGATGAGCGGATCGCCATTTGAGATCGTCGAGACGAACTGGCCGTCGTCGGAGATGGCGAGCGCGGAGACGGGCGTCTTGGCCGGCCATTTGCGGATGAGCCGTCCGGTCGGCAACTGAAAGCACGAGACGTCCTTGGCGTCGACCGTGGCGATCGCCGACCCATCGCGAGCCGCCTCGATCAGAACCGCTCCCTGAAGACACGGCAGGCCGTCAAGGAGCTCCGGCTGCTGCCACGGCGGAGCGAAGCGAAGCATCCACGCCGCTTCGGGGCTGTGCGCCCCGGACTTGGGGCCCCTCGCGCCTGCAGGGTTCGCGGCGCGGCGGGAGACCGCCCAGAATCCGTCCCCCGACGGTTCGGCAAACACCCCCCCGAGCGCCATGTACGGCGCGTGGTGCTCCCCCAAGAACCCGGGCGACAAGGGCATCGAGGCGATTGGTTCAAAGGCTTGGGCGGGGGGATTCCTCGGTTGTGGTTCGACCTCGTCGTCGAAGTCGCCCCGCACGAGCCTCATTGCCGGACTTGCCGCCTTCCCGCCGCGGCCTTTGACCGGGGCAACATGCTCGTAATCCTCCGCCACCCCGTCCTCCTCCATGTCCTCCTGCAGGTAGTCGTAACTGTTCATCGCGTCGGGCAGCCCGAGCAGCTCCGTCATCGCCTGCATCTTGAACGACGCGAACGGCCCGCCACCTTCTGCGAGCAACTCGCGCAGCTTCGCCTCCAGTTCCGGCCGCCCCAGCACGCGGGCCACCTCCGCGGCGTCGCCGGCGGCGGATTCGGGATCGTCCTCCGCCCCCTCGCCGAAGTAGTCGGGGCTCGAGTTGTAGCGGTCCACCAGCTTCCCCTCGTGGAAGAACCAGTAGGCAAAGATGTCGTCGTCGTGGATGAGCATCTGGAACATCGGCTCATGCACGAACGCGGCTGCGGCCGCGCACACCTGGTCGCTCTGGTGGTTGTCCGGAAACGCCACGGTCCACCCGGCCTGCGGCTGCCCGACGAGAAATCTCAGCCCGCCGGCCTTGGCGGTCTTCCGCATGGCCGCGATCACCCCGGCGCGGTCGTCCGACCGGATCAGCAACGCCCCGTAGAATCCGCCCATCCCGTGTCCCCTGAAACTCGATTGGCCATGGTCCCGGATCAGCGCACGCCGCACCTCCCCCGCCTCAGCCCTCGCCCGTGAGGATATCACGCGGTTGTCGCCTGCGGACCATTGATTCATCCTCCGCCACGCCCGACAATCCTCCGCCTGCATCCCGTTCCGCCAATCCCCTTGGGACTTCCCCATGCCCCCAATCAAGACTCTCCTCCTCACCGGCAAGAACAACCATGACTGGCGGCGGTCCGCGCCGTTCTGCAAGGACCTGCTGGAGAAGTCCGGACGCTTCGACGTCACGCTGACCGAGGATCCGTCCGCGGCGCTGGTTGATCCCGCGGCCCTCGATGGACTCCAACTCATCTTCACCGACTACAACGGGCCGATCTGGTCCGACGCGGCCAAGGCCAACTTCGAATCCGCCATCAAGTCCGGCACCGGGCTGGTCGTCCTCCACGCCGCCGACAACGCCTTCGTCGATTGGTACGAGTACGAGAAGATGGTCGGTCTGCTGTGGCGGGCAGGCACCTCCCACGGCGACTACCACGAGTTTGACGTCGCCATCCAGGACAAGACGCACCCGATCACGCGCGGGATGGCCGACTACAAGCAGTGGGACGAGCTCTATCACAAGCTGGTGCACATGCACAGCGTCCCCTTCCGCGTGCTCGCGACGGCCTACTCCTCGCCCGAGAGCCGGGGGACGGGCAACCATGAGCCGGTGATGGTCACGACGCAATACGGGAAGGGGCGCGTCTACCACCACGTGCTCGGCCACGTCTGGCCCGGCGACGCCGACAAGCACCCGACGAACTCGATGCGGGCCTTTGAGAACCCCTCGTTCCAGCGGGCCCTGCTGCGCGGCTGCGAGTGGGCCGCGACGGGCGATGTGCGCGATTGATGCGCCCTCAAAGCCCAGGCATGGCCATGCCTGGGTTTTCTTTGCGGTTCCGATGCGAACCGCTCATTTTGATCCCGCAAACGTCGCCGGCCCCACCGCCTCGATCTCCTCGCAGGCCCGCGTCAGCGCGTCGACGCCCTGGAATCGCGAGGCGACTTCACGGCAAGCAACGGCCACGTGAGGCGAGCCCAGCAGCGAAGCCAGCTCGCGCGCCACCGCCGGACCCTTGAAGTGCGATCGCGAAAGGCTCGCCCCGACGCCCAGCCGGCGGACGCGCTCGGCGTTGTCCGGCTGGTCGTGGGCCATGGGCATGATCAGGTGCGGGATCCCCGCGGCGAGCGTCTGCGAAAGCGTGCCGATCCCGCCGTGGTGGACCATGGCCGCGGCGCGGGGCAGCAGCTTGCTCAAGGGCACGAAGTCGAAATGGCGCACGTCCGGCGGGAGGTCGCGCGGGATCTGCTCGGGGAATCGCGTGAGGAGGATCCCGCGCCGCCCGAGGATCTTGCACGCCTCCGCCGCCGCCTGGAAGAAGGCCTGCCCGAAGCGCATCGCCGACCCGGGCGTGAAGACGATCGGCTTGTCGCCCGCATTCAGGAAGGCCTCCAACTCGGGCGGCGGCGCGGTCAGGCCGCGTTCGTCGTAGAGCGGGAAGCCCACGAGCCGGGTCTGCGGCGGCCAATCGGGCTGCTGCGGCGCGAACCATTCGGGGAACATCGCCAGCACGCGCTGGGGCGAGTTCCACCAGTCGCGGAAGATGCCCTTCACCGGCGCGAAGCCCAGCTCCGCGCGGAAGGCGTTGAGCGGCTGGCCGATGATCGGGTCGACGAACGCGCGGTCGCCGACCCAGAAGACGAACCGGCGGAACCACAGCGGCGAGTACCCGGGGAGCAGGTCGGCGATGCGCGGCGGCGCGGTGCGGCTGCGGAAGAGCGCGGGCTGGAGATGCATCGTCACCAGCGGGATGCCCAGCTTCTCCTGCGCCACCCGCGCGCCCATCCCCAGCGAGTGCGAGACGACGATGGTCCTCCCCGGCTCGTGCAGCTCCGCCAGCGCGTCGTACATCGGGCGGATGAGCTGGTTGGTCATCCCCGTGATCGCGGCGAACCCGCGCCGGGGGTGCCAGATGTCGGGGTTGCCGATGGCGGCGAGGTACTGCTCGGCCGTGCCAAGTTCGATCTGTCCGAGGCCCGCGGCCTGGACGAGCGGGGCGAAGTGGGTGTTGCCCAGGACGGCGACCTCGTGCCCGCGGGCGCGGAGGGCCATGCCCAGCCCGAGGAACGGGTGGACGTCGCCGCTGCTGCCGACGGGGGTGAGGATGACCTTCATCGCGGGGCCTTGGGGTGCGGGGCCATTCTAAGGCGTCCGGCTCACCCCGAGGCGACGACCTTGCCGACGCTGAAGATCGGCAGGAGGAGCGAGATCGCGACGAAGCCGATGATCGCGCCCATGACGCCGATCATCACCGGCTCGATGAACTGCGTCGCGGTCTTGACCGAGAGCTCGAACTCCTCCTCGGTGAAGTCGGCGACGCGGGTGAGGACTTGCCCCAGCCGGCCCGACTTCTCGCCGCTGAAGATCATCTGCGTGATCGAGCGCGGGACAAGCTTGGAGGCGAAGAGCGGCTCGGAGAGCTGCGAGCCCTGGCGGAGGCGCTCGTCGACCTCGTCCCAGAGCTCCTCGAAGTAGATGTTGTTGGTGACGCGCTTGACCACGGGGACCATGTCGAGCATCGGCACGCCGGAGTTGATCATGGTGCCCATCGTGCGGGCGGCCCGGGCGATGTAGAGCTGCAGGAAGATGGTCTTGACCACCGGGGCGTTGAGCTTGAGGTAGTCGATGGTGCGCCGCCCGGCGGGCGTGCGGGCGAAGAGCCAGGTCGTGACGACGATGGCGACGACGCTGGGGACCCAGATGTACCAATACGCGCTGAGCCCCGTGCTCACGGCCATGAGGAGGCGCGTGGGCGCGGGGAGGACCTGCTGGCGCGACTCGTAGATCGACGCGAAGCGGGGCAGCACGAAGGCCATGAGGAAGCCGGTGACGGAGAGGGCCATGAGGACCATGAAGCACGGGTACATCATCGCCCCGCGGGCCTGCTTGAGCGTCTGCTGCTCCTTGGCCATGTAGCGGGCGACGCGGTCGAGCATCACGCCCATCGTGCCGCTGACCTCGCTGGCGCGGATGAGGCTGACCATCACGACCGGGAAGACGCGCGGGTGGCGGCGCAGCGCGACGGAGAGCTCGCCGCCCCCCTGCACGTGCACGGCGACGTCCTTGAGCACGGCCTGGAACTTGGGGTTGGCGCTCTGCGTCGAGGCGCAGTCGAGCGCCTCGGAGATCGGCACGCCGGTCTCGATCATGACCGCGAGCTGCTGGGCGAAGAGGATGACCTCGCTGCGGCGGATGCCCGTGCCGAAGGAGAAGCCGGCGCTGGGCGCGGCGGCGCCGGGGGTCGCCTGGCCCGCGGCGGCCTCGGCGTCGCGCACGGCGGCGATCTTGATGATGAACTTGCCCTCGCCGCGGAGCATCCGCCCCGCCTCGTCGAGCGAGGCGGCGCTGATGAAGCCGTTGGCGGGGGTCCCGCGTCCGTCGCGCGCCGAGTATTGGAAGGTGGCCATGTCGAATCGGCTTCAGAAAGAGGTTGCCCGGTCGTGCGGTTGACGCGGCGGAGGAACGGATGCGGCCCACAAGTTGGAATCGACGCGGGATCGACGCGGAATCGCTGCGGGATCGGCCCCGCCCCGGCTCGCCTCACCCCATCGCGGTGGCGCTGATGAGTTCCTCAACGGTGGTGATGCCCGCCTTGACCTTCTCGAGCCCGTCGAGTTGGAGCGTCAGGGGGTCGGAGGCGCGGGAGAGCCTGCGGATCTCCTGCAGCGTCGCGCCGCGGCTGATGGCGTCGAGCGTCTCGTCGTCGGGCGTGAAGAGTTCGTAGACGCCCACGCGGCCGGAGTAGCCCGTGTTGCGGCAGCGGTTGCAGCCCGCGCCGCGGTAAACCGTCGCGGGCGAGGTGGTGCCGGCGCAGATCTTGTCGAGGGCCCGGCGGGCGGGCGCCGCGAGTTCGAGGGGCTCCTTGCAGTGGGTGCAGATCTTGCGGAGCAGCCGCTGGGCGAGCACGGCGCGGATCGAGGCGGCGATCAGGTAGGCGTCGACGCCGATGTTGATCAGCCGCGTCACCGCGCTGGCGGCGTCGTTGGTGTGCAGGGTCGAGAGGACCAAGTGCCCGGTGAGGGCCGCCTGGATGGCGATGCGGGCGGTCTCCTGGTCGCGGATCTCCCCGAGCATGATCACGTCGGGGTCCTGGCGCAGGAGCGAGCGGAGCGCGCCGGCGAAGGTGAAGCCCGCCTTCTCGTTGACCTGGAACTGGTTGATGCCCGCGAGGTTGAACTCGACGGGGTCCTCGACGGTGCAGATGTTGACCGAGTCGTCGGCGATCTCGTTGAGCACGCCGTAGAGCGTGGTCGACTTGCCGCTGCCGGTCGGCCCGGTGACCAGGACGACGCCGTTGGGCGAATGGATGGCGGAGCGGAAGCGCTCGAGCATGCCGAAGGAGAAGCCGAGCTTCTCGAGGTTGGTCAGGGAGCTGCGGTTGTCGATGATGCGGATGACGACCTTCTCGCCGAACTTGCCCGGCATGGTCGAGACGCGCAGGTCGATGGGCGACTTGCTGATCATGACGGTGATGCCGCCGTCCTGGGGGATGCGGCGCTCGGAGATGTCGAGCCCGGCCATGATCTTGATGCGGCTGACGACCGCGGGGAGCATCTGGTGCGGCGGGCGCATCTTCTCGTAGAGGTCGCCGTCGACGCGGTAGCGCACGCGGAGCATGCCGTCGCCGGCCTCGATGTGGATGTCGCTGGCGCCCTCCTGCACGGCGCTGTGGATCAGGTAGTTCACGAGCTTGATGACGGGCGAGTTGTTCGCGCCCGCCTCGAGGCTCGAGAGGTCGGTGATCTGCTTCTCGACCAGCGTCAGCTCGTCGGGCTGGATGTCGTCGACCATCTCGTCGATGACGAAGACGTTGGCGTTGGGCAGGTGGGTCTGGAGGGTGGTGCGGATGTCGCGCGCGGTCGCGGCGACGATCTGCACGGTGTGCCCCGAGAGCCGCTCCATCTCCTCGACGAGGAAGACGTTGCTGGGCTCGGTGACGGCGACGGTGAGCTTGCCGTTGACCAGGAAGAGGGGCAGGACGATCTGGCGCTCGAGGAAGTCGCGCGGGAGGACCTCGACGACCTTGGGGTCGGCCAACCGCGGGGTGATGCGCGCGAACGGCACGCCGTAGGCGAGCGAGAGGGCCTCGATCACCTGCTCCTCGGTGACGAACTTGAGCTCGACGAGGATCTCGCCCAGGAGCTTCTTGTGCCCCTTCTCCTTCTGGTGGGCGAGGGCCTGCTCGATCTGGTCCTTGGTGACCAGCCCGCGCTCGAGCAGCAGGTCGCCGACGCGCACGGGCTTGTCGGGCGTGGCGGTGCCCACGGGTCGGGCGGGCGCGTCGGTTCGGGTCGGTGTCGCGGTGGCCATGGGTTTCACCGGAGGCTCTTGACGGCCGATTCGATGTCGCCGTGACAATCGAGGCGGGGCGCCAGGCGAGTCAGTTCCAGGATCTTCTTCACGTTCTCGTGCGGGGCCGCGACGCGGACCTGGCCAAGCCTTTCGGCGCACTGCTCCTGCAGCCAGAGGACGGATTCAAGCCCCTTGGAATCGATGAACTCGGTCTCGCTCAGCTCCAGCACGATGTCGCGCGTCTGGGCCGAGAGCCGCTCGAGCACGAGGCGCTTGAAGGCCTCGGCCTGGTCGGCGACGAACTCGCCCTTGAGGCTGATGACGCTGGTCTGGTCGAACTCTTCGTGCGAGATCTTCATGGGCGTTCGCTCCGGGACTCGACGGCCGGGGCCGGCGCGGGCTTTGCGGGGGCGGGCACAGGGGCGGGCGCGGCAGGCGTCTCCTGCCCGCGGGCCTGGTGCTTGCGGGAGAGTTCGAAGACCGGGCCGAAGTCGAGCGCGACGAAAAGCTTGGCCAGCTAGGGGTCGAACTGCTTGCCCGCGCAGCGGGAGATCTCGGAGAGCACCTGCTCGAGGCGCATGGCCTGGCGGTAGGTGCGGTTGGAGCTCATGGCGTCGAAGGAGTCGGCGAGGCAGATGAGGCGCCCGAAGAGCGGGATGTCGGCCCCCGCGGCGCCGAAGGGGTAGCCGCGGCCGTCCCAGCGCTCGTGGTGGTAGAGCACGCCGGGGATGAGGTCCTGCATCTGGCGGATGTCCTGCAGGATGCGGGCGCCGATCTGCGGGTGCAGCTTGATGAGGCCGAATTCCTCGGCGGTGAGCTGCCCGGGCTTGCAGAGGACCGCCTCGGGCACGCCGATCTTGCCCACGTCGTGGATGAGCCCGGAGATGTAGACGCGCTCGACCTGCTCGGCGGGCAGCCCGGCGGCGATCGCGAGCTGCTGCGAGAGCAGCGCGACGCGCTCGGAGTGGCCGTGGGTGTAGCTGTCCTTCGCGTCGATGGAGCTGGTCAGGGCGTGCAGGACGCCCATGAACATCGACTGCATGTCCTCGTAGAGCATCATGTTCTCGAGGAAGATCGCGAGGCTGTTGGCCAGCGAGCCGCAGAGCTTCGAGTCGATGCTGGAGATGTGCGAGCCGTCGAGCTTGTCGCCCCCGAAGAGGATGCCGGCCGGCTGGCCGCCGCGGTCGAGCGTGACGACCAGCAGGTGCGAGGCGATGTCGCGCAGGTGCGGGATGGCCAGCGTCGTGGTGTCGTCGACGACCCACGAGCGGTTGGCGACGGGGCGCGCGGACATCAGCCGCTTGCCGATCTCCTTGAGGCGGTCGGGCGCGCAGCCGACGGGCCCGGCGGTGATGACCTGCCCCGCGAGCTCGTTGAGCCGGGGCTCGGTGTCGGTCAACTGCAGTGCGATCCACTTGAGCCCCAGCACCTGCTGCAGGTCGCGGCAGGCGTCGGTGAGGAAGTGGGCGGGCGGCTGGTTGACCGTCATGCTGCTCGAGAGCTTGTAGAGGAGGCTGAGCTCCTCGTACGACTCGCCGAGCTGTTGGCTGAGGTTGTGGAGTTCGCCGTGGCGGCGGTCCATCTCGAGCCCGTCCTGCTGCAGCCAGGCGAGGCTCATCGCGAGCCGGCGGGCCTCGGCGGCGGAGACGAGGATGGCGGGGTCGACGCGGTCGACGGTCGCGCGGTGGTCGACGCGGGCGGCGTCGCAGACGGCGTGGAGCTGGTCGGAGCCGAGCAGTTCGGCGCCGAGGAAGACGGCGGCGAGGAGCGGCGGCTTGAAGGGGTCGAGCCCCGCGCGGCGGCGGCGGTGGATCGGGAGGTGGGTCAGCCAGAGGCCCGGCCAGACCTCGAGGGCCGCCCCGCTGCCCAAGGCCAGTTGGGGCCAGAGCCGGCGGATGGAGGCGGCGAAGACCGGCGACTCGACGACCAGCCGCTCGAACCCGCTCGCGGCGCCCACGGGCTGCGCGCGGCCATCGCCGTCGAGCCAGACCAGGCTCACGCCCAGCGCTTCGAGGCGCTGGCCCAGGCGCTCGGGGAGCGCCGGACGGACGAGTTGGGTGGTCAACGGGTTCACGGCTGGGAGGGGGCCTCCGAAACGACTTGCCCGCCGATGAGCTCCTGCACCTTGGCGAGGATCTCGCGCGGGCTGAACGGCTTGCTGATGACGCCGGTGATGTTCGTCTTGTCGAGGTGCTCGTCCGCCAGGCCGAAGCCGCGGGCGGTGAGCATCAGCGCGGGGGTGGCCCGGGTGAGCGGGTTCTCCTTGAGCTTCATGCAGAGCTCCAGGCCGGTGAGGAACGGCATCTGGAAGTCGGTGATGACCAGGTCGGGCAGGTTCTCCAAGGCGGAGTCGAGCCCCTCCTCGCCGTCCTCGGCGGTGATGACCTCGTAGCCGGCGTTGCGCAGCTTGAGGCTCACGACGTGGAGGATGTGGGCCTCGTCGTCGACCACCAGGATCAGCGGTTTGTTTCGGTTGCCCATAAGTCAAGCCCTCGCGGCGAGCAATCGCCGCAGCGCGCATCTCTACATAACGCTGTCGGCCATCGGGAGGCTGAACGTGAATGTGCTGCCCTTGCCGACCTCACTGAAAACGCTGACTTTGCCGGCGTGAACGGTCTCAACGATGTTTTTGACCAGGTTGAGCCCCAAACCGGTGCCCGGAGCGAGTTTTTTGTGCTCCGCCACCCGGTAGAACTTGCTGAACAGGAAAGGCAAATCCGCGGGCGGGATCCCCACCCCGGTGTCGGCCACGGAGACGTCGACCATCCGCTCCCGCTCGTCCACGCCAACCGAGATGGTGATCTTGCCCCCGGGGAGCGTGTACTTCACCGCGTTGCCCAGGAGGTTAATCACCGTCTGCTGGATCATGTCCTTGTCGGCGAAGACCTGGAAGAACAACGGCGAGGAAACCTCGGCCAGTTCGATGTTCTTGGCCCGGGCCTGGGGGCGCATGACCTCGATCGCCTCGCGGATCAGCTCCGAGAGCGAGAGGTGCTCGCGCTGGACCTTGACCACGCCCGACTCGATGCGGTTGATGTTGAGGATGTTGTCGATCAGGCGGGAAAGGCGGTTCGCCTCGCCCTGGATGACGTTGTAGAACTCCGAGCGGGTCTGCTCGTCCTGGGCCTCGCCGTCGACGAGCATCTCCAGGTAGGCCTTGATGCTCGAAAGCGGCGTGCGCAGCTCGTGCGAGACGTTGGAGACGAACTCGCTCTTCATCTCGGCGATGGCCTTCTCCCGGGTGATGTCGCGCAGGATGGTGACGACGCCGACGGTCTCGTCGGCGGAGCGCGTCGAGCGCGCGTCGGTCACGCCCGCGAGCGTCACGTCGTAGACGGTGGGGTCGCCCGTGCCGCCCAAGCGGTGCTCGACGTGGCGCCGGCGGCCGGCGACGCCGCCCTCGCGCGTGTCCTTGATGAGCTTGCAGAGCACCGGGTCGGCCACCAGCCGGTCGACGGGCGTGTGGTGGGCCCGCTGGAGGTCGAAGGAGAGGATGCGGGCCGCCGCGTCGTTGGCGAGCGCCACTTCGTTGAAGGCGTCGGTGACCAGCACCGCGTCGGTGATGGAGTTGAAGATCGCCTCGGTGTGGCAGCGCTGGGCCTCGGTGATCCGGGCCTCGATCTCCAGCTCGCGCCGCTGGGCGACGAGCTGGTCGATCCGCCGGCGAAGACCGCTGACGCACGACTCGATCGCGAGCGACAGGCCCTCGAGCCCCGCGTCGGAGCGGAACGGCCCCTTGGGCGGCGACTCGCCGGCGAGCTTGTCGATGTGGGCTTGGAGTTGGCGGATCTCCGCCTGGACATGCCCTTGGGCGAGCGTGTGGACGAGGGCGACGCCCACGCCGACGCAGACCGCCACCGCGGTGACCCAGGCGAGGTCCTGCGCGCCGGCGTGCCCCCAGCCTGGACCGAGTCCCATCAGCGCGATCACGAGGAACGCGCCGGTCAGACCCACGCCCAAGCTGAGCCACCTGCCCACGGACATTGTTGCCTCCACCTCGCCGCGCCCCTGAAGCGCGGCCTGCGGGGCGTGGGAGCCGCCTGATCGGCTCCACGCCCGCCCGGCCCTTCGGCCGGCCTGTTCCTTATGGATCCCTGTTCGCGTCGGTGCTCACGCCCGCGAGCAGACCTTCGATCTTGGTGTCGCCCGGCTTGCGCTTGAGGGCCTCGGCGTAGGCCTCGGCCGCGGCGCTCTTGCGCCCGGCGCGCTCCAGGGCGATGCCGCGGAGCACGACCGGGTCGGCGCTCTGCGGCGCCACCTCGGCGGCCTTGTCGAACATCTTGATGGCCTCGTCCACGCGGTTGCGCTGCTGCCAGACCATGCCGATCAGCAGGTAGCCCTCCTGATTGGTCGGGGCCAGCGCCACGGCGCGGTTGGCGGCGAGCATCGTGCCGGAGGTGTCCTTGAGGGCCCAGGCGACCTCGCCCAGGCGCATCCAGGCCTGGGCATCGCCCGCGTCGCTCTGCGTCAGCTTGACGTAGCGCTCCTTGGCCTCCGCGAGGCGCCCGCCCTTGAAGTAGGCGGCGGCGAGGCGGTGCTGCAGGTCGCGCCGGTCGGCGCGGGCCTTGTCGGAGCAGACGCGCTCGAGGGTGCGGATCGCGTCGTTGTTCTTGCCCGCGAGCGTCTGCACGCCGGCGAGCGACTCGAGCATCGAGGCGTCGTCGGGCTTGAGCACCAGCGCCTGCTGGTAGAAGTTGATCGCGCCGGGGTAGTCCTTCTTCATCGTGTGCAGCTCGGCCAGGGCGCCGCGGATCGCGGCGTTCTGGTCGAAGTACGTGATGCGCTCCTCGAGCTCCTTGATCGCCTCGTCGACCTTGTCGCCCGCGACGAGCATCTCGGTCACCGCCAGCAGGAACGCGGCGTTGTCGTGCTCGAGGTCATAGGCCTGGCGGTACTGGTCGAGCGCCTGGTCGAAGCGCTGCCACCGCTGCAGGACGATGCCCTGGTAGTAGTGCGGCTGGGAGAGCTTCGCGTCGAGCGCGATGCTCTCGGTGAACCGCTGCGAGGCCCGCTCGAGCTGCCCGCGCTCGAGCGCGAGGCGCCCGATGAGCAGGATGGTCCGGGCGTTCTTGGGGTCCTGCGAGAAGGCCTCGTTGAGCGAGCGCTCGCACTGGTCGAGGTCGCCGGTGTCGAACTGCTGCTGGGCCATGCCCAGCATCAGGGCCGAGCGCATCTTCAGCCAGCGCTCGTTGGCGACGTTGACGTTCTGCTGGTGGCCCTTGGGCTTGTCGGCGTTGCAGCCGGTCATCAGCCCCAAGGCGAGGGCGACGGCGCCCGCTTCTGCGTCCGGGACGGCTCCAGCGCCCAGACCCCCCGAAAAGAGGTCAGGGGCACGGCAGGAATGTGGATTCCGGCCGTGCCCCTGACGCGCGGATCTACGGAATCACTTGCTTTCGTCGTAGGCGGCGGTGTCCTTGGTCTCGACGCCCGCCTGCACGGCGGCCGGGGCGACCTCGACTTCCGCGGTCTGGCTGGGCTTGCCGACCGGAACCACGGTGATCTCCTCGGTCTCGTTCACCGGGGCGACGGCCGGGGTGGCCTGGGCCGAGGGGCCGGGCTTCGCGGCCGGAGCCGGAGCCGGAGCGGCGGCCGGGGCCGGGGTCGGAGCCGGGGCGGCCGAGGCCTTGCCCGGCTTGGCGGCGGGGACCGGGACGGCGGGCTTGTCGTCGAGCTGCAGCTTGATCTGGTGGTCGACCGCGTCCTGCAGGAGCGAGCGGTCGGCGACGTATTCGCGCTGGCCGGTGAGCTCTTCGAGGAGGCGGCGGGCCTCGACGTAGGTCGGGTCAAGCGAGACGGCGCGCTTGGCTTCCCAAATCGCCTTCTCCTTGTTGCCCGCGTCGCGGGCCTTGATGGCGCTGTTCACGTGGCCGGAGGTCAGCTTGGTGCGCGACCAGGGCAGCAGGCCCTGGCGGGCGCCCAGGCGGGCCTGCTCGGCGGAGTCCTTGGCGCGCTCGCCCACGGCGTAGAGCGAGTCGTCCTTCATGATCGTCGGGGTCACCATGAAGATGACCTCCGCGCGTTCGGCCGAGTCGTCCTGGCCCTTGAAGGCGGTGCCGAGGATCGGGACGTCGCCCAGGAGCGGCGCCTGGCGGCGGGCGACCGTGGTCGACTCCTTGAAGAGGCCGCCGAGCACGATCGTCTGCCCATTGCGGACCATGATGTTGGTGGTCAGTTCCTCGGTCGACTGGTCGGGCACGGTCGTGCTGCTGTTGCCCGTGCCGATGCTGCGCAGCGACGCGGTGGAGACCGAGGGCTTGAGCTCCATGCGGATGAAGCCCTCGTCGCTGATGAACGGGCGCACGGTCAGGTGGGTGCCCGAGTCGAGGTACTGGACGGTCTGGGTGGCCGAGGTGTCGGTCGTGGTCGTGCTCAGGTAGGCCAGGCGGGTGCCGACGAGCAGGTCGGCCTTCTGGCGGTTGAGCACCAGGAGCTTGGGCTTGGCGAGCACGGTGGTGTCGGTGACCGAGTCGAGGGCGTGGATGAAAGCCGCGACGTTGTCGGAGACCACGCCGAGCTTGAAGCCGGCCTTGCCCTGCAGGTCGCTGGAGGACTGGGGCGTGGTGATCGCGGTGCCCTTGTCCTGCACGGTGCCGTTGAGCAGGCTGGGGACGGCGGCGAGCGGGTTGGCGAAGGTGGCCATGTTGAAGTCGGCCAGGATGGTCATGTCGACGCCGAAGCCGTTGGCCTCGGAGAGCTTGGCCTCCAGGACGGTGGCCTCGACCAGGACCTGCTTGGGCTTGATGTCGAGTTCCTTGAGGACGCCCGCCATCTCGTCGACGTTCTCGGGGAAGTCGCGGATGACCAGGGTGTCGACGTCGGCGTGCGAGTTCGCGCCGCCGTCGCCCAGGCTGGGCTGGAAGCCGGGGGCGACCTTGCCGCTGACGGCGATGGAGCCGGCGGTGCTCTTGAGGGGCTCGATGATGGTGGCGGCGTCGGCGGCGTTGAGGTAGTTCAGGCGCACGACGCGGTGGACGACCTTCTTGTCGGCCTCGTCCATCGCCTTGATCTCTTGGACCGTGTAGACGTAGACGAAGTTGCCCTTCTCGCGGTAGCCGAAGCCGTTGGTGTGCAGGATGGCGTCGAGCGCCTCGTAGAAGTCGACCCCGTAGAGGTCGGCCGAGACGCTGCCCGCGACGCTCTTGGTCGCGACGATGTTGCGCTGCGACTGGATGGAGAGGAGCTGGAGGACCTGGGTCAGCTCGGCGTCCTTGACGTGGAGCTCGACCTGGCCGAAGGACCCCACGTTGATGCTCTGCCCCTCAGGCAGCTTCTCCGCGGCCTTCTTGTTGGCCGGGGCCTGCGCGGGCGCCTCGCCGGGGGCGAAGAGGCCGGCGGCGGGCTGCGTGGCGGGCGAGCTTGCCTTCTCGCTCCCGTCAGCCCCGATCGCCAGGCTGCTACAGATCAACCCGGACGAGCAAAAAAAAACGGCCGACAGCAAGCGAGATGTCTTAAACCGCATGTTCAGCTCCTTGGGCTCGAGGGCCCGCCTCCAACAAGAGTTCGTCAATCCTGGCGCCGCCTGTCGGCCGTTCACATTTCCAGGCAAATCTCGACACCATCACGCTCGACAATCACGTGCCGAGCCTCGATCTTCACGAGCACAAATCCCTTGATCACCTGGCCCTTGGCCAGCGAAAGTCCGTTGATGACCGCCCGGGGCCTGTCGCCCTGGAGCGTCGACTGCAGCCGCAGTTCGCCCGCGGCTTGGCGGATCGAGGCGACCCTTGCGGATTCATCGGCAGAATGATCGACCGACTTTTCCACCACCGGCGCTTGATTCACCACGACCGGCGCCGCGGTTACCGGAACGCGCTCGTAGCCGCTGGAATCCAGGGCGAAGAGGTCGCGGTTCAGCTCCTTGGGCAGGTCGAACCGGACGACCTTCTTGGCCGAGCCCGACGTCTCGTCGCTCGCGGCGACGGCGACCGTGTCGGCGACCGCCTGGCGCGGCTGGCGGTGCAGGAGCAGCAGCCTGCCCCACATCAACAGCCCCACCGTCAGCAGGCATGCCATCACCGCCAACTTCTTCTTTTCCGCGCTGAGCTTCGCGAAGCTCCCCTGGGCCTGGATCGTCATGGGCGGCTCTCCTCCGTCGGCGAGTAGAAGCTGCAGAGCTCCACCACCACCGACACGTCCTGCGCGGATGCCTCGGCCGGGCGGGTCATCTCAAGCCTCGTGACCCAGACCAGCCGCCGCGAGGACTCGATCGTCGAAAGGAAGTGGTACGCCGCGGGGAACGACCCCTGGAAGCGGAGCGACACGGGCAGCACGCAGTAGCGCGCCCCGGCGACGACGGGCAGCGTCTGCGTCTCGGCGTCGCGCACCGCGCGGGCCGAGAGCTCGCCGCTGATCGACTTGAGCAGCGGCGCGAGCTGCGCGTCCTCGGGGACGAAGCGCGTCTGCGCCTCGAGCTCCTTGGTGAGCGCGTTGACTTCCTTGATCAGCGGCGGAAGCCGGCGGAGGTCGACGGTCTCGAGGCCCGCGCTCTCCGCCACGCCGGTGATGATCTTGTTCAGCTTCTCCTCGCGCAGGTGCTGGGGAAGCCAGAACCCGGCGGTGAAGACCAGGGCCATCCCCGCGAGGATCAGCGCCATGCGCTTCTGGTCCTTCTCAATCCGCATGGGCCACCTCCCCCGCCGACGCCGTCGACGCTGTAGACGCCGTCGACGGTTTTGCCGGGCGGTATTCCCGGTCGAGCGGGACCTCCATCTCGACGCGGAACTCGCGCCCCTTGAGCCCTTGGGCCTGGGTGGCGCGGCTGTAGGTCATCTTCACATTGGCGAAAAGCGGATGGGCGCTGACCTTGCCCACGAAGTCGGCGACCGCCATGTCGTCGGGCGCCAGCCCGGTGAGCTCGATGCGCATCGGGGCCAGCGCCTCGGGAGCCGGCTCGGCGAGTGGCGCGGGCGCCGCGTGCCCCGCGGCCGCGGCGAGCGGCTTGGGCGTGGGCGTCGGGCGGACGGAGACGACGCTCAGCCGGGTCGTCGCCATCGACGGGGGCATGAGGTTCGCCAAGACCGCCACCGCGGGCGTCACGCCGATGGGCAGGCTCAGGTCGCGCTGGACCTGCGTCTGGCGGAGGATCGTCTGACGGCGCTGCTCGAACTTGGCCAGCTCCTGGAGCTGGCTCTGCGTGGCTTGGGCGTGGTCCTGCGCGATCTTGGCGAGCATCTCGAGCTCCGCCAGCCGCCGGCCGTTGCTCCAATGCCACCCGATCATGCAGCAGGCCACGACCGCGAGCATCGCCGCCTGGCGCGCGAGGCGCGAGCGGCGCTGCTGCGCCTGGACGTAGTGCGCGGGAAGGAAGTCGATCTGGTTCATGCCGCCCCTCGCCGCGAAGAGCGGTCCGTGCGCCGAAGCGCCAGGCCCATGGCGACCGCCCATTCGCTCTGGATCGAAGACTCGTCGTTCAACGCCGGCCCGCGCCCGGGCCCGAAGCCCGACAGCGGCCTGGCGACCTCCACCCGCAGCCCCGCCCCCTCGCCCAGCGCCTTGGCGAGCAGCGGTTCATGCGCCTCGCCGCCGCAGAGCAGGACGGCCTCGGGCCGCCGGCCGCGGAACGTGACGCTGTAGTAACGAAGACAGAGGCCCAGCTCCTTGGCGACGTCCGAGGCGGTCGCCCGCAGCGCGTCGAAGACGACGCGCTCGAGGTTGTCGCGCCGCGGGGCGTCGCCCTTGGCCGCCTGCGCCGGAGCCGGGTTGGCGCCCTGCGCGTCGGACTTGCCCGCCTCGCGGTCGGCGGCCGCGCGCTGCAGCTCGCGCCGCAGCGACGCCGCCTCCGGCACGGGCAGCTTGAGCGCCTCGGCCACGGCCTGGTCGAGCTTCCGCCCGCCGATCTCGATGAGCTTGAAGAAGACCACGCGCCCGCTCTGGCAGATCAGCACCTTGCTCGACGAGTAGCCGATGTCGACCACCACCGTCGCCGGGGCGTCCAGGTCGTCCGAGGGCTTTCCGCCCAGGGCCCGCGCCAGCGCGCCGGACACCACGTCGATCGCCACGGGCTTGAGCCCGCTCTGCAGCAGCAGCCGCAGGTGCTCGTCGACGGTCTCGCGCTGGGCGGCGAGGAGGATGATCTCCTCGCGCGACTCCTCGCCCTGGCGGACCTCGCCGGCGTCGAAATATTGGATCTGGATCTGCTCGGTGCTGAGCTTGAGGCGGTCCGCGGCCTCCCACTGGATGGCCCCGGCGAGCTCGTCGGGGGGCATCTTGGGCATGCGCAGGTTCTTGTACTGCACCGCCGTCGCGGGCAGGCAGCTCACGACCTTCGAGCCGGAGAAGTCCGAGGCCGCGAGCATCCCGCGGATGATCGGCGCGATCGCGTCGGAGCGTATCTGCCCCGAGGCAGGCAGCCCCGCGGGCAGTTCGCTCGTCGCCGCCGCGGCCACGATTGATCCCTCAGGCCCCTGCTCGAGCTGGATCATCCTGACGCTGTGGGCGCCCAGGTCCACCCCGATGGGCCCACGTTGGTTGGTCCGCCAGCCTCCAAACACTTCAGCCTCCAGTGACCGGGGCGACAGAGACCCGGCCGGTGAACGACGAGACGGTGACCCGGAACTTCTGCCCCGCGGCGGTGATGTCGACGGTGCCGCCGTCGGTCGGCGCGCCCAGGGCGTCGAACTCGAGGGTCGCCGATCCGTTGAACGTCGCGGTGGTCAGCGTGCAGCCGCGGAACCGGCTGTCCTGGTTGAAGCTGACCGTGTAGTTGGTGTTGGTCGTGTTCCCCATGCGCCAACTGCTCTGCAGCGCGGCGCCGCTGCCGTCGGTGAGCGTGTAGGCGTTGTTGGCCACGTCGAAGACCACGCGCCGCGTGGCGCCCTGCGCGCAGGCCTCTCCTTGGGCGTAGATGATGTCGGCGATGATCATGCGGCTCGCCGCCTGGATCTGCATCGTGCCGATCTGCAGCATCTGCGGGACGACGATCGCCCCCGCCACGCCGATGATCGCCACCACAATGAGCACCTCCACGAGCGTGAACGCCCCCGTGCGCCGGCTAGCGCCGCGACGGGCCTGGATCAGGCGGGGAGAGAGGTTCATGGGCATCTCCAAGAAAGGGCTTGGACGCTCACCGGTTCACTTGCCGTCGCGGGCGCCGCTCTCGACCTTCACGCGCACCTGGCCGGAGCGCAGGAGCTGGCCCAAGTCGTCGTGCTGCTGGGCGAGGCGCTTGAGGAGATCGATCATCTCCTTGCGCTGCGCGCCGGCGTCGGGGATGCCCCCGCCGCTCGGGGGAGAGGCGGGCTGCGCCTGCGCGGTCGAGGCCACCGGCAATCCGGAGGTCGACCATGAGGTCCAGATCTGGACCGCCACGAGCACGCAGAGGACCGTCAGGACCGTGTTGAGGTAACGAACTGAGCGCATGGGCAATCTCCTGGGAAGGGCACGGCGGATCTATCAATGTCTGCATCGGAAGAAACGGGGCGCGACTGTGGTCGCCTGGCGCAAATAACGTGAATGGGCCCCGGAAAAGGTCCGTCCACGCGGGCGGGAGCCATGCGCGGGGTCAGTAGTCGAAAAACGCCACCCGGTCGGCGTCGGCGCCGTCGGAGTTCGCGGCGATCATGCCCGTCGACGGCTGGTAGACCCAGCCCTCCGGGCCGCCCGGGGCCGCCCGCAACTGCTCGTCGGGGCCGATGAACCGGATCATCGCGTTCTCCTTCAGCGGGTTGACGGGCATGCGCGTGAGATAAGGCCCGAAGCGGGCCAGGGCCGTCCGGCTCGCCGCCAGCCGCCCGTTGGGGCTGGTGTATCCGGTCATCTGCGCGGCGAAGGCCTCGAAGGTCGGCTCGGCCAACGTGTTGCCATCGGGGTAGCCCGGCGCGACGCCGCGGTGCTGGGCCCGGTAGATCAGGATCTGCGTGCGAAGTTGGCGCAGGGCGTCGCGCAGCTCGGAGGCGTGGCCCATGTTCGAGACGCCGCCCAGCCGCGGAAGGGCGATCGCCGCGAGCGTGCCCAGGACGATCAGCACGATCACGATCTCGAGCAGCGAGAAGGCCCGGTTTCGGCGGAGCCCCGCTCGCACGCGCGCCCAAGGCGCCCGGCGGAGCGGCGAAGGATGTTGCCGTGACCGACTTGGCATGGGTCGGCGATCGCAAAGAGGGAGGCGGGCCCGGAGAGGATGCGGATCAAGCGGCTTGGAATGGATCGGTCAAGGCTTCGGGCATGAAAAAGGTCGGCCGGACTGTTGAGCCCGGCCGACCCGAGTGTTCGAGAGGTTGATTTAGTAGCTGGTCGCGTCGTTGCTGGAGAGGCCCAGCGCGGTGAACTTGGCGGCGGGGACGGCGGCCTTGATCGAGCCGGTCGAGGCGTCATAGAGCCAGCCGGTGGTCGCGGTCGGGGTCGCGGTGCTCACGACGACGGCCGAGACGCCCTGCAGCGCGTTGGTGGGCGACTGCTGGAGGTAGGGGCCCAGGGTGGGCGTGCCGGTGGTGGAGCCGTCGGAGTTGGTCTTCGTGGTCATGTTGCCCCAGAGCTGCGCGAGCGTGGGGTAGCTGCCGTTGTGCTGGACCTGGTAGAGCTCGAGCTGGCTGCGGATGGTCTGCAGCTGGGAGACCAGGCTGCTCGACTTGGCAGACTCGCTGGCGTTCGTGAACTGCGGGATCACGATCGCCGCCAAGATGCCCAGGATGACAACGACAATCAGAATTTCGACGAGCGTGAAACCCTTCGTGCGATGGATGCGTGCCGACATGTGAGATGCTCCTGATGGTGCCTTCGACCCTCGTCCGATCGGGCCCACACGAGCCCGCGTCGCGTTCGAGTAGATAAGACCTGATCACGTGCGGCGGAGGCCGCTCCGACCCGTTCTCCCCTTGCGTGGTCTCCGTGACCGGGGCGCCGGTTTGAACCGGCATCACTCACCATCGTCTCGACCGCGACCCGACTTAACTGACTCACGGTCCTGTCTTGGATTTGCCATTCATCCCGCGGCCACACAACCACCGCACAAACTCAGGGTGAGGACACAAGAGCAAACGATTCAGCTTCACCCGCGGCAAGCTTCCTTACCCTTCTCGCGATTTATCTTGACCTTGAGGGTTTCGCCGACCGGCATAAACAACAGGACCGCTGCAGCCCGCACGCGAAGGAAGGCGGGCGGGCGAATTTCGACGCAGTTCAAATGGAAATCGGCTCAGGCCGCCTTTGCTCCCATTCAGACGAAGTCTGAATCAGAGCCGGGGAGGCTCTGTTGCGATGCTCCGTCGCCACGGGAACATTGGGTGTCTCGGTCTTCGCAATGCACCCCGTTGGGGCTGAAGACTACGCCAGCGAATCTTCCAGGTTTGCCGACGGGTTTCAGGATCGCGGCGTTTCAGCATCGCGACAGAGATGACCGGCTCTGCCCCCGGATTGGATCAGATTTCGCCTGATGAATACGAAAAAACCTCCGCCGCATGCACTTCCGGCTAACAAAATGCGACCATCGAAAACTTCGAGGACCTGAAGCGAATTCAGACCCCCAACAGACGGGGCTCGACGCGCTTCCCAACCCAAGATTTGGGCCCCCCAGACCGATAAGACACCCCCATTGTCAACAGGGTCGGAAGCCATCAACGCATGTAAACCTCATCCCATCGAAAACTTGAAGAACAGGCTTGACGTACGGATTCCTTTATGCTAACTTTGACCGTACAAATCGGGTGGCAATTTTCAAGGGTCGCCGATCAAGTTGTCGAATCAAGAGCAGACGAGATCGCCAGTAGCCTCAAGATGTGGGGGCTAGGCGGCGGCTGGACCCCAATGGAGACGATGCCATGGCCAACCCACTTGTGATGCTCGGACCTGGCGGCGACTACGTGACCCGCTTTGACATCAAGGGCGAGAGCCTGGTACGGACGGTCGGGCAGACGCTCGAACAACAGTCCGACACCGAGACCGCCGGCGGCTTCGCCGGGTACCACCGCCAGCGCCGCCGGGGCCAGTCGCGCCCGGGCAGCGACGCCGGCGCGAACGCCGATCAGGCCGGCTCCCGCCTCGCCTCCCGTGAGACCGACCGTTTCGAACACACGCCGCTCCGCCAAGGCGTCGGGCTCTACCGGGCCCAGACGGTGCAGGCCGCCGCCAGCAACGTGGCCGCAAACGGAGCCGACCGCCGCGTCGCCGTCGGCGACCAGCAGGCGCGGGCCGCGATCGTCAACTGCATCGAGGTCTGGCTGGCCGCCCAGCAGCGGGCCCTGACCGAGATCGCCCGCCTGCTGCGGGTCACCTTCGCCCTGCCTCTGGATGCTCAACGTGAGCTAGCCCAGCGCGAACTGGTTCAACGTGAAGCGGCCCAGCGTGCCGCCGCCGTGCGCACCAGCGCCTCGGCCCCTTCCGTCAACCCCGGCATTCCCCGCCCGGGCCTTGCCGCCCGGCCTGCCGCCCTGACTCTCGTCCGCGCCGCCGCCCCTTTGGCGCCGGCCCTCCCGGAGACCGACCATGATCAACCTCACGCCCAAGCAGCTTCATATCGTCACGCGGATCCGCGACCTGCGCACGGCACGCGGCTATTCACCCACTATGCAGGAATTGGCGGACGAGCTGCGCGTGAGCAAGGTGACCGTCTTCGAGCACGTGGAGGCGTTGATCAAGAAGGGCGCGCTCTTGCGCCAGCCCAACAAGGCACGCTCTTTGGAGGTTAATCCCGACCTCGCCCTGCCCGACGAGGAACGGAACACCAAGCTCCCGCTCGTCGGCACCATCGCCGCCGGCAGCCCCATCGAGGCCGTCGAAAGCCGCGAGAGCCTCGACCTCGAAGCCCTCTTCGCCCCGCCCTCCAAACACGCCAAGGCCGGGGGCGCTTCCGGGGGCGGGGGCGACATCTTCGCCCTCCGCGTACGTGGCGACTCCATGATCGACGAGCAGATCCGCGACGGAGATTTCGTCGTGATCGAACGCCGCGACTCGGCCCGCAACGGCCAGACCGTCGTCGCTCTCCTCGACTCGGGCGAGGCGACCCTCAAGAAGTTCTACCGCGAGCAGGACCACATCCGCCTCCAGCCCGCCAACGACAAGTATGAGCCGATCCTCGTGCCCGACTGCAAGATCCAGGGCATCGTCATCGGCGTCATCCGCTCGTACAACAACTGAGGCGGCGCGAGTCGGCCGGCGGCGCGTTCGATCCCGCTTGATCGAGATCGCACTGCCCCGCTCCTCTCCTTGCACATCCCTCCGTTCGCGTGAGAATGGCGTCGGCCTCCGTTGGCCTGTGCCAGCCTCCTCGAGCGCGACATGCCCCCCGCCCCTGATTCATCCACCTCCTCGCTCCCCCCCGTCGGCCTCATCGCCGGCCAAGGCCGCCTCCCCCTCCTCACCGCCCAAGGCCTCCGCGCCGCGGGGCGCCGCGTCGCCTGCGTCGGGCTCGCCGACCAGTTCGACCCCGCGCTCCCCGCGCTCTGCGACCACTTCGCCGCCGCCGGCGTCATCCGCCTGGGCCGATGGATCGGCCTCCTCCGCGACTGGGGCGCGAGCGACGCCGTGATGATCGGCCGGGTCCGCAAGGCCCGCATGTACGAGCCGCTCCGCCTCCTGCGCCAGATCCCCGACTGGCGCGCCGCCCGGCTGTGGTATCGTGTCCTCCGCCACGACCGCCGCAACGGCGCCCTCCTCGCCGGCGTCGCCGACGAGCTCCAGCGCAACGGGATCCGCTTGGTGGACTCCACCACGTACATCCAGGACCACCTTGCCACCCCCGGCCAGCTCACCCGCCGCGCCCCCACGCCCGAGCAGCTCGCCGACATCGACTTCGGCTGGCCCCTGGTCCGCCAGCTCAACGAGCTCGACATCGGCCAGGCCTTGGCCGTCAGCGAGCGCGAGGTGATCGCCGTCGAGGCCATCGAAGGCACCGACGCCATGATCCGCCGCGCCGGCGAGCTCTGCCGCCGCGGGGGCTGGACGCTGCTGAAGTCCGCCCGCCTCCGCCAGGACATGCGCTTCGACGTCCCCACCGTCGGGCCGACCACCATCGAGTCGCTGAAAAAAGCCGGCGGCCGCTGCCTCGCCGTCGAGGCCGGCAAGGTCATCCTTGCCGACAAGCCCGACTTCCTCCGCCTCGCCGACGAAGCGGGGATCGTGGTGGTGGGGCGTTGAACTCCGCACCGCCAACCTCGCTTCCTCCCACACCGCCACTTTTCACTCCGCCTTCTTCAGCTCCGTCAGCGCCTTGAGGACGTCGCCCGTCGCCGCGCGGTCGCCGTGGGACTTGCTCACCTTCGCGAAGCGGATCACCCCGCCCGGGTCGATCACGAAGGTCGACGGGTAGGCCGTCTCGCTCGCCGCCGCCCAGCCCAGGCGATAGGCATTGACCAGCCGGTAATCCGGGTCGGTCGCCAGCGTGAAGTCGTCGGGCAGCCCCTTCCCCGCCGCGAACTCCTTGGCGTGCTCGCCCAACCGCTCCGCCGGCCCGGGATAGACCAAAAGCACCTTTGCCTTCGCGGCCTTGAACTCCGCCGCCTTCCCCACCAGCTCGCCCACCTGCCGCGTGCAGAGCGGGCACTGATAGCCCGGCCAACCGCGCAGCACCACCAACACCACCGGCCCCTCGGCCGTGAGCTTTGAGAGCGTCACCGCCCGGCCATCGATTGACTTGAGCGTGAACTCGGCGGCCTTCTCCCCCGCCTTCGGAGGCCGGCTTTCCCCGGCGGGCTGGCTGGCCGCCGGCTGGGTCGACGCCTCCGCCCCGTGCGCCGGCGTGGCCGACAGGGCTATTCGGACGCCGAGGCCGACGCCGACGAAAATCAAGATCGATCCGACCATCCCAACGACTCGACGTGAAACCTGAACCATGGCAACCCTCCAAATATTCGCCTCATCGACGCTCGCCTCATTCTCAACCGCCCCGCGGGCCTCCAACCCTTTTCGATCTCAATGAGCCCCCAACGCTTCTGGCCGATCACCGCCGCTCCTCCGCCGCCGCCTTCGGGCCCGAGGAGAACCGGATGTCCAGCGTGCGCATGTAGGTCTGCAGCCCCGCGTCCTGGATCGGCAGCACCAAGGCATCCTTGCTGGACTCGTTGTGGTGCGAGTGCCACCAGCCCGGCGGCGTGATGAAGACCGAGCCGGGGGTCCACATCGCCTTGTGGCCGTTCTTGACCAAGCCATCATCGCCCAGTTCGGTGCCGATGGTGGTGTAGGTGTTCGGCCCGGCGTCGATGCAGAAGTCCACGGCCACGGAGTTGTGCCGGTGCGGCATCTGCACCACGCCCGCGGGCAGGACGTTGAGCAGCGACCAGAGCACGTGCGTGATCGTCAGCGTCAGCGGCGTCGCTTCGTTGCCCAGCAGGATGCCCGTGCGGTTGCGCCCGGTCGCCCCCGCCTCGTTCCGCACCTTGTTCAATTCCTCGAAAAGCCGGTCCCGCTTGAAGAGCGTCGGCTTGAACCGCTTGGCCGCCGGCTTGACCCCCAGGTAGCGCAGCAGCGGCTCGTCGTTGACCCAGTACAGGGCCGCGTCAGTCTCCGCGCGATGCGTCAACTTCGCGCTGGCCGGGAGGACGAAGAGGTCCCCCTGCGACCAATCGACGCTCACGCCTCCCGCCCGCGTCCGCCCGCTGCCCCGGATGGCGTAGACGAGCTGCGAAGTCGCGGCGGCCGTCGTGGCGAGCGACTCCCCCGCCTCGATGCGCAGGAACGCGGCCAGCAGATTGGGCGTCGTCGCGGGATGCTCGGTCTTGAGCACCGCCGAGAGGTCGAAGGGGATCACGCGCGTCCGCCCGGACTGATGCAACGCCGCGGGATAAGCCTGGATCGGCACCTGCGAAACGCGCGGGTCGGCCGCGGAGGTGTACTCATAAAAACGCACACCCGCAGTCAAATCCGCGGCGGGCGCGGCAGATTTGCGGCTGCGCGGGATAGGGTTGGCGACGCTGCGGCTCATGGCGGGCCTCCTGTGAAACGGGCCTTGGCGGAGTCTATTGATCTTACCGCAAGCGTGTGGCGTTCACGACGGCAGGATGCCCGAAGCATAGGGCGATCCCAGGGCCGGCGCATTTGCCGCGCCACGGCAAGTACGGCGCATGTTAGGCCTTGCGCCCGCCTCTTCGTGCCGGTAGGGTGTGGCTCGTAGGCGAACTCGCCGTCGCAACCTCACCCCTTGCATTGGAGCCCGGCCATG
>JAPLMQ010000119.1 GCA_026386955.1 Planctomycetota bacterium | reverse complement strand
CCCGTGGCGCGCCGGGCACCTGGTGCGCCCTAGGCCCGGCGCACCTGTCCATCGCCCACGGCAGGCCAGCGGGGGCAAGCCGGCGACACTGGCCACGCGCGACGACTTCGACGCCTGCTACGAATCGCAACACGACTACCTCGCCCGGCTGGACCTGCTCACCTCCGAAGAGGCGGCGTTGATCGCGGCGCGTGGTGGGCATGTCTTGGCGGGCTCGACGACCATCCCTTACGACTATTGGACGGAAGGCGTGGTCGACCTAGACGCCGTTCCCCTGCGCGGGCTTGAGGCCCGCGAGTTGGCGGAGATTGCAGAGGTCCAAGCCGTGGCCGGGATCGTCACCACCAGTCAACGCTTGAACAACTGTTCGTAATCGCCCAACTGGCGGCCCGTCCCCGGCGGTGGAATGTTGCGGTTGTCGACTTCAACCACCTTGCCGTCGCGTAGCGTCACGGTGTATTCCGTATAGACGCCGCGATCATACTCAATCAAGGTGAAAACCTGATAATCAATCCCTTCCCCCCGAAGCTTCGGCGGCGATGTTGCGGATTGCGCCAATTGCGCCTGTGTCATGCCCAAGGCGGGGCGGTGGGCCTTAATCGCCGCGGCGATGCGATCGTCCGGGGACGGAGGCGTCAATTCCTTGATCCTCGCAAGCGCCGCGTCGCGATCGGCCACGACCTTGGCGATCGCCTTCTCGTGCTCGGCCTTCATCGCGGCGACCTGCCGCTTGAGCGACAGAATCGTGTCGGCCTGCTTGGCGTTGTCGCTGAGCGCCGCGATTAACCTGGCCTTCAAATCCTCCACCGTCGGCGGGCTCGGCTGCGTCGCCTGCCCCGTCGCCACGCCCGCCAGCACCAGCACGATCAACATCGCACGCTTCATGTCGTGGCTCCCCGTCTAGGTATCGTTGCCCCATGCGGCCGGTCATCGCGTGGCCGACCCAGCGGCGAGTGTAACCGCGAGAGAAACCACCTCGAAGTTCAATCCACCCACCACGACCTGACTTCGGCCAGCGCCGGGGAGACCTGACGCCGGCCCTTCGATGCTCCCGCCGCCGGGGTAGTCGCGAGGCTGCCCCGGTTTTTTCATGCGCGGGGCGTGCGTCACGGATTTGCGATAAAGGTTGTCCCGGGGTTGTCCCAGCAAAAAGGCCCGCCGGACGCATCCGCGGGCCTTGTCGCAAACCTCTTGTTTTCAGGCACTTCCAAGTGCCCCCCGATGGACTCGAACCATCAACCCGCTGATTAAGAGTCAGCTGCTCTACCAATTGAGCTAGGGAGGCGTCAGGGCAAACGCATATGGCTACCCGGCGATGAGTTTGAGGAGGAAGTCGTGGTCCCAGGCGGCGATCTTGCGTCGGCCGCGGATGCTCTTCCTCTTGGAGTGCCTGTCGCCGTGGGAACGCAGGAGGTTGAGGGCCAGGCGGCGCAGGCGGGCGAGGTTCTCCGGGCCGTGGCCTGCGCGCACGCGGCTGTCGTCCTCGTGGAAGCTCACGTCCAGCACGTGGTGCAGTCCGTTCTCGATGGCCCAGTGGCCGCGGATCGCCGCGGCGATCGCCTCCGCGTCGGGGGACAGGCTGGTGATGTAGCAGCGGCGCTCCACGCCCACGCCGCCCACGCCGCAGTCGCGGGTGGACTCCACCACCGCGACGCTGCGCAGCCCCGGCCAGTCGCCCGCCTGCCCGAGCCAGTCGAGCCGGTCGGTGGCCCAGGCCTCGCGGGTCTCGATCCGGCCGTGGCCGGCGTCGGTCTCCCGGTGGTGGCTGAAGGGCAGGCCGTGGAAATCGTGGCGGACCATGTCGTCGAGCTCGACCTGGATGTCGCGGCGGAGGGTGGGCTGGTTCTCCTTGACACACAGGACGTACTGGCCGCCGCGGTCGAGGATCTGCTGGGCGATGGGCTTGTGGGTGGCGATGGCGTCGATGGTGACGGTGGCGCCCTTGAGGTCCAGCAGGCCCAGGAGCTGGGCGATGCCCGCGAGCTCCTGCCCCTTGCCGTCGGTCTTGAGCTGGGCGAAGGCCTGGCCGTTGTGGTGGACGAAGGCCCCGACCATGTGGGCCATGCCCGACCTGTCCCAGGAGCGTTCGAAGGAGCGGCGGACGCTCTTGCCGTCGATGGCCACGAGCTTGCCCTCGGAGAGCTCCACGACGCGGGCCATCCAAGCGGCGAAGGCCCTCTCGAAGGCGTCGGGGTCGAGGCGCGAGAGGACCCGGCGGAAGGTGTCGGCGGAGGGCACGCCGTGGGAGAGGTCCAGGAAGGTGGCGAACCAATCGGCCTTGGCCCTGGCGAAGTCCTCGAAGTCGTCCCAGCCGTCGGCGTCGCAGATCACGGCGCACAGGGCGATGACCAAGACGTCGGCGAGGCGGTGACGCACGTTGGCGGCGCGGGGGTCGGGCAGGTCGGCGAAGAGGCCCGGCGTCCCCGGCGTCCCCGGAGACGGGGTCGGCCATGGCCGGGCTCCAATGCAAGGGGTGAGGTTGCGACGGCGAGTTCGCCTACGAGCCACACCCTACCGGCACGAAGAGGCGGGCGCAAGGCCTAACATGCGCCGTGCTTGCCGTGGCGCGGCAAATGCGCCGGCCCTGCTGACATGGCGACCCGCAGGGGGAATCGTTCCGCTTCGGGTTGCAACTGTTAAGATGCCGCCCCCACCTCGCTTGGCCCCATGCCGGCGGGGTGACAGCGTCGGCCCGCGTGCCGGCGCACCTACCCACTTTTTCACCAGGAGCCCCGCGTGGCCAAGATCACCTTCATGGGCGCCGGCAGCACCGTCTTCGCCAAGAACATCCTCGGCGACTCGATGCTCTCCCCCGCCCTGCACGACGCACAGATCGCCCTCTACGACGTCGACGCCGCACGGCTCAAGGAGTCGAAGCTCATGCTCGACATCCTCAACAAGAACATCAACCAGAACCGGGCCACCATCACCGCCCACCTGGGCGCCGGCAACCGCAAGGCCGCCCTCAAGGGCGCCAACTACGTCGTCAATGCCATCCAGGTCGGCGGGTACAAGCCCTCGACCGTCATCGACTTCGAGATCCCCAAGAAATACGGCCTGCGCCAGACCATCGCCGACACGCTGGGCATCGGCGGCATCTTCCGCACGCTGCGCACCATGCCCGTCATGTGGGAGTTCGCCAGCGACATGGAGGAGGTCTGCCCCGGCGCGCTCTTCCTCAACTACACCAACCCCATGTGCATGCTCGTCATGGGCATGGCCCGCACCTCCATCGCCACCGTCGGCCTCTGCCACAGCGTGCAGGCCTGCGTCCCGGGCCTGCTCGGCGAATGGGGAACCAACCACCCCTCGCAGAAGTCCGACAAGCTCAAGTGGACCATCGCCGGCATCAACCACCAGGCCTGGCTGCTCGAGCTGACCGACGGCGGGCGCGACATCTACCCCGAGGTGAAGAAGCTCGCCGCCAAGAAGAACGCCGCCGCCCGCAAGGCCGGGGGGAAGAAGCACTGGGACATGGTGCGCTACGAGTTCATGCGCCACTTCGGGCACTACATCACCGAGTCGTCGGAGCACAGCAGCGAGTACATGCCCTACTGGATCAAGAGCAAGTTCCCCGAGCTGGTCGAGGAGTTCAACATCCCGCTCGACGAGTACCCCCGCCGGTGCATCAACCAGATCGCGAACTGGCAGAAGCAGCGCGACGAGATCGTCAAGAACCCCAGCCTCTCGCACCAGCGCTCGCACGAGTACGGCTCGTACATCATGGAGGCGATGGAGACCGACGTCCCGCTGCGCATCCACGGCAACATCATGAACACTGGCAACCTCATCACCAACCTGCCGCGCAACGCCTCCGTCGAGGTGGCCTGCCTGGTGGACCGCAACGGCGTGCAGGGGACGTACGTGGGCGACCTGTCCGAGCAGCTCGCGGCGATGAACCGCACGAACATCAACGTGCAGATCCTGACCATCGAGGCGGCCTTCACCCGCCGCCGGGACCACATCTACCACGCGGCGATGATGGACCCGCACACCTCCGCGGAGATGAAGCTGGACGACATCGTCAGCCTCTGCGACGAGCTGATCGCGGCGCATGGGAAGTATCTGCCGAAGTACCACTGAGCAGGCGGCGCTGGAATCGGACGCGAACATCAGGCCCGCGACGGACGACCGTCGCGGGCCTGTTCTTTTGGCGAGGACGGCGCGAGCCGGGTGATGATGGCGTGGGTGCGGCGTGGCCGTCCGCTCAATCCCTTCTACCTTTCGGGGAGTCGGGGGCTTTGTTGAATGGTCCTCCCTCTCTTATCAGGCGCAGCCTGATCCGAGACGGACACTGTGTGTCCGAAGACCGGGCGAGGCGGTACCCCGCCCGCGCGAATCGTCGGCCGCCATCAACCGTTTGATTTCACGAGAGGCCTGCGCCAAAAGGCTTGTTGCCGGGCGCGTCATTCGCTCTCGACCGCGTCAACGACGCCCGCACGTCGCGCGGGCGGAGTACCGCCTCGCCCGTTCTTCGGGGACACAGTCCCCGTCTCTGACCAGAAGAGCGTTTCAACAAAGCAACCCTAGAATGTCCGGCAACACCATGCCCTTCCATCGCACCACACAACCTCTCGCCATCACCGTCGCAGCCATCCTTCTCGCGGCGTCGACCGTCCGCGCCCAATCCGCATCGACCTCGCCGTCGACCGCGCCCGCCCCCCCCACCACCCCCGACCCCGCTCGCCTCTCCGCCCTCTGGGGCGCCGACGGCGGCGCGTGGACGCCCATCTCCCGCCTGCCCGACTTCTCCCACGCCGGGTACCGCGGCGGCGACACGCCGATCCCGACCTTCGACCACGTCGTCGACGCGACCACGTTGGGCGTGAAGGCCGACGGCGTCACCGACGACGCCCCCGCTTTGCAGCGCGCCCTCGACGCCACGAAATCCGGCCTCGTCCTCCTCCCGCCCGGACGCATCCTCCTGGGCAGCGTCGTCACCCTCCGCCACTCCAACCTCGTCCTCCGCGGAGCCGGGCGCGACAAGACCACCTTCGTCATCCCGCGCCCGCTGCAGCAGATCGACCCGCGCCCCAACGGCGCGGGCAACAAGGCCGTCTACTCCTTCTCGGGCGGGTTCATCCTCTTCCGCGGCAGCGACCATGGCGTGAAGCTGGCCGACCTCGCCGCGGCCAGCCCGCGCGGGTGCACCACCATCACGATCGCGCCCCCTCCCGCAACCACCGGCCATCTCCCCGCCATCGCCCCAGGCCTGCGCGTCCGCCTCGTCTCCAACGTCGACCCCGCGCTCGGCCGGCTGATCCTCGGCGGGCAGAATCCCGGCGAGGCGACGCCCGGCGAGATGAAGCATTACCTCGACACCGTCGCCACCGTCGTCGCCGTCGACGGCCGGACCGTCACGCTCGACCGCCCGCTGCGCCTCGGCGCGGGCCCGCAGTGGCAGGTCGAGCTCTGGTCCTTCGCCCCCACGGTCGAGGAGGCCGGCCTCGAGGACGTCGCCTTCGAGTTCCCCGGCAAGCCCAAGAAGCCGCACCTCCTCGAGGAGGGCTTCAACGCCGTCTTCATGTTCGACGTCGCCAACTGCTGGGTCCGCGGCGTCGACATCATCGACTGCGACAACGGCGTCAACCTCCGCCTCGCCCGCTCCTGCACCATCGCCGACGTCCGCCTGCTCGCCCGCAAGCGCGCGATCCCCACCGGCCACCACGCCCTCTGGGCCAGCGGCCGCTCGCAGGATTGCCTCTTCACCCGCTTCGACATCCAGACGCAGTTCATCCACGACCTGACCGTCGAGGGCCTGGCCCACGGCAACGTCTTCATGGACGGCCGCGGCGAGTCACTCAACTTCGACCACCACCGCAACGCGCCGTACGAGAACCTCTTCACCAACCTCGACGTGGGCGACGTCGGCCGGTTGTGGGAGAGCTCCGGCAGCTTCGAGCGCGGCCCGCACAGCGGCGTGCGCGAGACGTTCTGGAACATCCGCTCCTCCTCGGGCAAGCCGCCCGGCCTGCCCGGCTTCCCGCAGGCCAACCTCGTGGGCGTGCAGGGCTACCGCAAGGCGATCCCGGCCGACCCGGCGTCGGCGGCGCTGTGGGTGGAGGCGATCAAGGCCGGCGCGGGGGTGTGGCCGGCGAACCTGTATGAGGCGCAGCGGGAAGGCCGGGCTACTTCAGGACGCGGAAATAGCCCTTGATCCGCTTGACGTCGCGGACGCAGACCTGGATGTGGTTGAACTCATTGATCCCCGCGCCGGGGTAGATCGGGTCGCCTTCGACGAAGACGCCGCGGGCGGAGTCGAACGGCCGGTAGCCTCTTCTCTCGCGGACCTGATGAAGCGTCTCGATGACCGCACAGTCGAGATGGCGAAGAAGCAAATCTCTTGACCCGCCCACGCGCCTGTTCGTTGGAAACGGTATTCCAGACGCCGCATGCAGGTTTCGGAGATGTTCGTGGCTCTTCCTCAACATGCCGATGAACTGCGAGTCCAATAAATTGAAGCAGAATCCGAAATCGATGACCGCACCGATCACAGCCGGCTTCTTGATCCGTGTCTTTGATCGATCAGGATTGCGTTTCAGGAGCCGGGCGTATTCGAGCGCGCGTTGCGGGTTGTTTTCCCAGAAATAGATGCCGTGCCCCAGCCAGTCGTAATCGTTCTGGCTTGGCTTGAGACCCGCCCGACCGGCGAAAACCCGCTCCGCCACCTCGCTGTCGCAGCCGTGGAACCCCAGGACAAACGAAGGCAGCGTGTCGTACATGATTCAGCGATAAGGCTTGGCGAGTCGCTTGCCGCTCTTGGTGAGAATCCCGGCCCGAATGAGGAAATTCGTGGCGAGCCGTTTGGACGACGTCACCTTCTTCATGTACTCGCGGGAGCCCTTGATGTGCTCTTTGACGATCTTTTCAACATCGTTCATCTTCGGCGTCCTCGAAAACACGTCCACCGGACAACGACATAAGTATAGCCGCTCAAACAAATCCTCGGCTGCCACACTTATCGTCCGAACCCGCCCGCGCCCTGACCCTTTGCTCGCCGCTCACCCCGGCCCGCTCCCCGAATCGGAGGAGGGAGGCGGAGGAACACGCGCCGCCGGTGCGAACGGGTTGCGCCACCAGTTCCGCGGCTCCGGCGGAGGGCTCAACGGCACCCCCGTGACCTCCGACAATTCTCGTGCGAGCTTCTCGACCACACGTCGACAGTCACACCCGGCCACTGGCTGGGACATCTCGCCGTCGGGCTGGCGAAAGACCAATTGAAGCTCCCAAGCCTGGTTCCCGTGCACGATCACCCAACGGACAGCATCAGCGCGGGCCACCGTCCGCTGGAATCTTGGGAACTCCACGTCGCCCGTCGGCCCACAACGGACCAACGGGCCGGCATCGGCTTCGCGCTTGAATTGCGATTGGAACAAGCCCGCGCCGAGCAGTATCGCAATCGCGATCGGAATGGCCAGGAGGTACCACCAAGGCGATTGTTGGTCCGCAGGCTTTTGCCACACGAAGAGCGCCGCCCACGCAGGCGGGACGACGACCGCCATGACGATCATGCTCTTCATGGCTCCTGTAAACGCCCGGGAATTCACCACCCATTCGGCGGTGTCGCCGCTGCATCGGAGCGTCCACGGATCAGGCACCGAGGGCCAAGTCATGCCCTTCAGCCGCGGCTTCCCGGCCTCGATCTTGTAGGCCTTGGATTGGTTGTCATCCGCCGTGAAGCTCATGCTCAACTCCCACCTGCAAACAGCAAACGCCTGCCGCAACTCCATGCTACCCCACCGCCCCCGCCACCTCCTCCGCCTTCACGTCCGCCGCCTCGATCCGGCCGTCCTTCCCCACCAGGCAGATCGTGATCCGGCTCGGGTCGGTCACGCCCCACGGCGCCCGCAGCTTCGCCTCGCTCACGCGCACCACGGCGTGGACATTCCACGCCGGCGAGGCCTCCAGCGTCGGCATCGGCTGGCCCCACCAGCCCACCGCGGCGTTCATGTCGACGCCCAGCACGACCAAATCCGGGGCCGACCCCTTCGCGGCGACCTCGTCGAGCGACCTCTTCAGCCGCTCGAGGCTCGGCACCTTGTCGGTCAACTGCGTGTCCCAGAAGCAGACCAGCACGCGCTTGCCCGCGGCCGTGAGGTCTGCGAGCCGCACCGCCCCGCCGTGGATCGTCGCCAGCGAAAGCTCCGGCGCGGGCTCGCCCACCTTCGGCATGCGCACCGCGTCGCCGTGGATCACGCCCAGGTCGATCTCCGGCCCCGACTCGGCGACGGTGATCTCGCCCGAGTCGATCATCATGATCTCGCGGTGGTTGTCCCACCCCTTCGGACGGGCGATGACGGTCCACTCATATCGCCCCGCGGGCATGTCGTCGATGGTGAAGCTCCCGTCCTCCGCGACGTTGGCGGAGAAATTCCGCAGCGGTTGCCGCGTGTGGAACTCGCGGGCGGGATGGCGCGCGTGCTCGACGAAGTTGACCAACCCATAGAACGGCTCGCTCGGCCAGTCGATCCGCCCGCGCACGCGCTGCCCCGTCCCGCCCAGCGTCACGCGCAGCGTCTCCCCCGGCTCGGCGACCCACGGCTCGTTCCGCCAGACCATCCCCGTCTGCCGCATCCCCGTGATGAACGAGACCACCCGCCCTCGCGTCGCCGGCATCCCCTCCACGACGAAGCGCCCCTGCGCGTCGGTCCGCGTCTGCCTCATGAACTGCGTCCGCGGCGTCCACGGGTTGAAGTACGGCTGGTTGAAGACCGACACCATCACCTGCTCGTCGCCGCGCACCTGGTCGCCCACGCGGACCTCGCCCTCGATCCTCACCCAAGGCGAGAGCGCGATCCGCCGCCCGCCTTCTAAGAAGGCCCGCTGCGTCACCAGCGCGTAGCCCGTCTCGTGCAGCGCGATGATCTCCCACACCAGCGACTCCGACGGCAACTCGAAGAAGCCCTGCGCGTCGCTCTTGACCTCCACCTCCGGCCCGCGGTTCTGCCCCTCGCGGATGTCGGCCCCGTTGGCCCGCGGCGTCACCAGCGCCAGGCGCACGCCCTCGATCGGCTTGCCGTCGAGTCCGACCACCACACCCGCAGTCCTCGCCGTGGGCTCTAGACGGATCTCCAATTCCTTGGGCGGCTCGCCCAGCAGGATCGTCCGCGGCTCGCTGGGCAGGTAGCCCGCCGCCTCGATGCGCAGGACGATCCGCCCGCCCGTCGCGCCCTGAGGCGTGTGGCGAAAACGCCCGTCGGGCTCCTCGGTCACGGGCCCACGGCGCCAATGGAGGTAGGCGGGGTGATCGGAATCAGTCTTCCAGCCTTGCCCGGGGACGACGCGGAAACTCCGGATCGGCGAGCCGGTCTTGGCGTCGAGCACCCGCCCCGCGACCTCGACGAGCAGCGCAAGTTTGATGTCGACGATCTCGCTTCCGCTTCCGGGGCCGGGGGCGGGGGCGACCTTGATCGCCTGCTCGCTGGAATACTTCTCCTTCCAGGCCGAGATCTCGACTTCGTCGAGCGGCGCGTCGGGCCAGGCGAATTTCCCCTCCGCATCGGTCTTGGCGTTCCAGTCGAGCCCGCGCGTGTTGCGCCATTGCCCGGCGCGCACGGCCACGCCCTCGATCGGCTGCCCGGCGTGGTCCTTCGCCCAGCCGTGGATCATCCGGCCCGGCGCGAGCGCGATCTCCATCGTCGCCAGGCTCTCCCCCGCCGGCGGGGCCATCACACGCTTCAGCTCCGGCGCGAACCCCGGCCCCTTCACGACCACAATGCGCCCGCCCGGCTCGACCTGCATGAACGTCGCCACACCATCTGCATCAGCATCCTTCCACACAAAGTCGGCCGCCCCGCCGATGTCCGTGGCGTAGCCGACCTTCGCCCCCGCGACCGCCCGTCCCTGCGCGTCGACGACCCGCACCGGCACCGTCGACCCGCGCTTCATCACCACGTCGCCGCGCAGCGCGCGGGCGGCATCCATCGCCATCACGTTGATCATCGAGTTCGGCCCGGCGCTGACGAAATCCGGGTGGCTCGCCTGGTAATAGAACGACAACTGCTGCGCGCCCACCATCGCCGCGCTGGGGAAGCGCTCGCAGCGCCACTGCCCCTGCTCGTCCGACATGGCCGCGAAGTCGCGCGGGATGCCCGCGTTGATCGCCGACTTGGGCGCGCAGCCCGGCGTGAGGATCAGCGTGATCCTCGCCCCCGCGATCGGCCTGCCCTGCTCGTCGCGCACCGTCCCGCCCACCACGTCCCCCTTGGGCACGGGCATCTCCACCGTGGCAGGCGGCGGGCCCGACGCGGGGTCGTACCGATAGTTCAGGAAGACCCGCCCCGGCGCCGTCGCGGTGAAGCTGAAATAGCCCGGCTTGTCGGGCAACTCGATGACGCAGCGCCCGCGCCCGTCGGCGGCGAGCACCTTCGGCTCGGGCCCGAGGTTCATCGCCTTCACCTCCGCGCCGGGCAGCGCCTCCCCCGTCTCCGCGTCGCGCACGATCACGTCGAGCTTGGGCATGGGTCTCTCCAAATCCGGGGGCATGGCAGCCGATGCGGCCTTCTCAGGTGCCACATGTCATCGTACTCGTGACATGTGCCGGTCGACCAATACAGGTTTCACTTGATTCCCGTGGCGCGGCGCGAGCCCCTCTCCCTCCGGGAGAGGGTGGCACGGATGTACTCATCCGTGACGGGTGAGGGCGTGAATGAACAAAAGCGCCCCAAAAAGCCGCTTGCGTCTGCCGTGCTGACTGGAAGCCTCCGGTTGACCACGCCCTCACCCGGCGGGAGTACCCGCCACCCTCTCCCGGAGGGAGAGGGTCAGAGCAGCGTCCCGCCCAAGATTTCAACAGAGCAAAGACACATGTCACGAGTACGATGACATGTGGCACCAGACAAAGCGTCCCGGACGTTCCACCACCTGCGTCACCCCTCACGGCTTGGGCGCGCCCTCCAGCGCCTTGCCGACCGCCTCCTTGATCGCCACGCCCTTCAGGTCGCGGGCGAGGATCTTCCCGTCGGGGCCGATGAGCAGGGCCGCGGTCATGTTCCCGGCGCCGAAGCGGTCGATCGCGGCCCGGATCTGCCGCGGGTTGCCCAGGTGGCCCTGCATCCAAGTGAAGGCGTTCTCCTTGGTGTAGAACTTCGTCACCGCCTGCAGTTGGTCCATGCCGACGCTGATGAACGCGACGCGCTTGTCGCCGGCGAAGGCCTCGTGGGCGGCCTTGATGTCCGCCATCGTCTCCTTGGCGGCGGGGTTGTACGTCGCCCAGAAGTTGAGCAACACGAACCTGCCCTTGTAGTCGCCCAGCGAGAGGTCGGCCCCTTCGAGCGTCTTGCACTTCAGCTCGGGCGCGGCGTCGCCGACCTTCAGGTTCATCACCGGCTGGAACGGGATCGGCGGGAGCGCCAGCGGCTCGTCGCTCACCCCGCCGGGGATCTCGGGCATGGTGAAGTCGACGCCGGCGGAGCCGAGGTAGTTCGACGGGATGGCGGGGCCGAATCCCCCGTTCCCGCCCGGCTTCGAGAAGGAAACGCTGACCGCGTAGTCGCCCGGAGGCACGCCGTCGACGCTGAACGTCCCGTCGGGCCCGACGCGGAAGCTGAAGTTCTTGATCCTCTGTTGGAACGCCCGCTGCTCGTCCATCCACGCCTTGCCCTCGGGCGTGAGCCTCCACGACATGAACCAGGCGTTAACGGCTTCGCCGCCCTTGACCTGCACCTCGACCGGCACGGGCGTGGGCGGATATTCCGCGCGCGTCATGATCGTCGCCATGGCGGTGACCCACGCGCCGGACTTCAGCAGGTCGGCCGGCAGTTCGATCCTGCCCGTCACGGGCCGGCCCGTCCCGCCGATGACAACGTCGACCGTCTTGCCCGGCTCGACCTTGACGCGGGTGACGTTGGTGAACATGTGCATCCGGTCGTTCACGACCACCACGCGGTTGACCGTCACCTCACCCGGCACGACGCGCTCGGCCTGGAACTTCCCCTCCGCGTCGGTCTTCAGATTGTTGTAGGCGTAGACGCGCGGGGCGTTGAAGTCGCGGAACGGGTCTTCGCTGATGTACTCGTGGATTGCGATCTGTTCGTTGGGAACCGGGTGCGTCCCGCTCCTGAGCTGGCCATGGATCGAGCCCCAGGGCTTGAGCTGGACGACCTGCGACTTCAGCTCCAGCAAATCCTTCGACTCCACGTTCACGAATCCCCTGTCATCGGCGACGACGACCCTGAACGCGCCGGCCTGCGGCGGGAACGTCGCCACGCCCTTCTCGTCGGTGTCGGCGGCGAACCCCGAGTTCGACATCCGCGCGTCGATCCTCCCATTGGCGATCTGCAGCGGATTGCCCCCGACCACGAGGTAGGCCTTGGCCCCCGCGAGAGGCTGCCCGTCGACGCCGTCCACCCTGACCTTCACCGAGTCGCCCTTCACCAGCCGGAAGGCCAGCGCGTGCTCCTTGCCGTCGAGAGCCACCGGCTCGGAGTCGGCGGGCTTGTAGCCGGCGGCCTCGACGCGGAGGACGTAGGCGGGATAGGGGTAGGTCAGCTCAAGGGAGAAGGCGCCGTCCGAGACGTTGGCCCTTTCCATCGACGGTCCGTTGTCGCGCTGGAAGAAGACCGCGCCCCCGTTCTTGAAGTCGATCCCGCGGATCACCGTGAAGCCCTTGACCGGCTCACCCGTCGCGGCGTCGACCACCGTCGCCTTGACCTTCGTCGGCGGGAGCAGGACGACCTTGTTCTCCGCGCCCGCGACGGCCTTGAACTTGCGGTTGTCGGCGTAGCCCCGCTTGTAGACGTCGATCAGGATCTCGTCGTCGGGCGCGCTGGAGTACGTGAACTTGCCCTCGGCGTCGCTCTCGAGCCCGACGTTGAGCGTGCGGGCCCCGCGCCAGGTGTCGAGGTAGACCCGCGCCCCCGCGATGGGCTTGCCCTCGACGTCGACGACCGTGCCCTCGAGCGTCTTGGCGGGCTTGAGGCGGACGGCCAGCTCGCGCTTCTCCCGGCCCATCGCGAACTCCTCGATGGTCGGGGCGAAGCCCTTGGCCTTGAAGGTGAGCACCGCCATGTCGCCCTCCTTGCAGGTCAGCGCGAAGCGCCCCTCCTTGTCGGCGACGACCTCGGGCAGGACGTTGGTGGGCACGCGGTCGCGCCCGTAGCCGACGGTCGCCTTGGAAATCGGGCTCCCGGCCTCGTCGAGCACCTGCCCGACGATCGGCACGCCGCGGGCGAGCGTCAGCACCGCGGTGCGGTCGCGGAGCTTCTCCATCGGCTTGAACTCGTCCATCGGGAACCAGCCGGGCCCCGAGGCGAAGTTCGGGTGGAGTGCGCCGAGCCTGATCGATTCGCACTTCTCCGGCAGGCCCGGATAGGTCCACTCGCCCTGGGCGTTGGTCTTGGTCGTCTCGTAGCTGATGTCGACGCGCTGAAGCGGGTTGGGGAAGGTCTTGACGACCTCAAGGTTCACCGTCGCCCCGGCGACAGGCTGGCCGGCGTCGTCGACGACGCGCCCGCCGATGGTGGTCGCGGGCTCCATGGTGATGGAGACCTTCGCGGGCATCGGGCTCTTCTCGGAGAGGCTCCAGCGCACGGCCATGGGGACCCAGCCCTGCCGGGAGGTGCGCACGCCGAAGTTCGTGACCTTGGAGTTGACCTGCATGAGCGAGAGGCCCTCGTCGTCGGTCGCGGCGACGTCGTAGCTGTTTTCGCCCGGGGAGGCGCCGGCGAGGGCGACGCCGGGGACGGGCTTGCCCGCGGCGTCGCGCAGCTCGATGCGGACGGTGGCGTAGGTCGGCGCGGGCGCGGCGGGGCGCGGCTCGGACTGGCGCTGCGGGGCGTCGGCTGCGGGCGCGGTGGCCGGGGCGTTCGCCGCCGGCTGCGCCGCGGGAACGGCGACCACTTGCTGGGGTGGGCCCACACGGAACGTCAACGCATGCGCCCTGCCGTCGAGCGCGATCGGCGTGCTGATGCTGTCCATGCCGTGCCCATCGGCGCCGACTTGGAAGACGACCGGCCCAACGGGCTTCATCGGCCCAAGCGTGACGGTGAAGGTCCCTCGCCCGGTCGAGACGATCTTGGGCATGTAGCTGGGCTCCGCGCTGCCAGCAAGACCCGATACGAAGGGCGCTCGCCCGGTCGAGGCGACCTTGGGCACGTTGCTGGGGTCGCGCAGCCAAACGATCGGCTCGCCGGGTTTCGCGGCGACGCCCACGACGACGCGGATCTGTTCGAGCGGCTCGCCGGTTCTGTCGTCGACCACCTTTCCGGTGAAGGTCGTGGGGAGCGCGGGTTGGGTCGTCGGCACGTCCGCGGCCGCATCGGCTTGGGCGGGCTTGACCCCCGGAATCCCCGGCTGCATCGGGCCGAAGGTCTGCGAGGTCGCGGGCTGCGTCGCGCCAACCTCAGCCGCTTTGCCCTTGACCAAGGCGAAGGCCATCTCGTGTTCCTTGCCGTCGAACGCGATCGGGGCGTTGCCGGCCACGGCGTACCCTTCCGCGGTGACGAGGAAAACCAAGGCCCCGCCGCGGCCCAGCGGGAGCGTCGAGACGGTGAACCGCCCGGGGTTCAACATGACGGTGGCCGGCTGGTTCTCCGGGCCGCGCAGCCATTGGACCGGGTCGCCGGGCTTCGAGGCGAGGCCCACGGTGAGGCTGAATTTCTCGATGGGCTGGCCCGTCGCCTTGTCGGTCACGCTGCCCTTGAAGACGGTGGGAATCGTGGGCTGCGTGGTCGCGCCCCCGGAAAGGTCGGAGGCAGGCTTCGACGGCTTTGTTGTTTCGGACGAGGCGGCCGGACCTTCGACGCGGCGCGTCTCCTCCGCCGAGGCGAGCCTCAGCCCAGGCAGCAGCACCAGTGCGAGGACGACCAGCCGGAGCGTCGCGCCCCGGGAAAGCTGGGCGGCGCGGGGGAGAGCGGGGTCCATGATCCGCCTCATCCGGCCGCCCAGCGGGTGCATCCGTTGCGCGAAGCCCAAGGCCGCCGCGGCCGGGAGGGCGCGGGACCACTGCCCCGCCGCGTGGAGCAGCGTCTGGCAATAGCCCTCGCGGTCGGCCAGGCGCGTGGCCAGCAGAAGGTCGTCGCAGCACTCCTCGCGCACGGAGCGCAGCGAACGGTCGATCCCCCAGAAGAGCGGATTGAACCACCAGAGCGGGCGCAGCAGGACCTGCAGCCAGATCACCCAGAGGTCGCCCCGGCGGTGGTGGGCCAGCTCGTGGGCGAGGATGACCTTTGTCTCTTCGGGCGTGCAGTTGGCCATCGACGCGGGCAGGACGATGCGCGGGCGGAGGAGGCCCAGGGCCATGGGCGAGATTGCGTCGTCGACGACGAGCAGCTCGACGCGGCGGCGGATGCCCAGGTGGCTCGCGGCGGCGCCGAGAGCAGCCAGGAAGTCGGGGCGATCGGCCGGCACGGCGCGGGCGAGCAGCCGGCGGAGCTGCAGCCAATGCCACGCGAGGCGGAGGGCCATCATGCAGACGCCCAGGAGGTAGACGAGGAGGACGCCGCCGGCGAGGGAGAGCGACTCGCGCTGGCGCTCGAGTTGGGCCGGGAGGGCGGCGGGCTTCGGCGCGGGGTGGGCGGCGGAGGCGAGGAGAGTCGAGCCGCGGGGGCTGGCGTCGGCGTTGGTGTCGACGCGCTGCGTGTCGAGGGTTCCGCGCTCGCCGGGGATGAGGAGAGGGCGCGGGCGATTTCCAGTGGGTGGTTCCGTCGGCGATGCGGCATGGCGGTTGTCGGCCGGCATGGCCGCTTGCGGCGCGCCCCCGCGCATCGCCCTGCCCGAGGCCACGTCGTTCTGCGCCGATGCGGCGTCATCGTGTTGTGCGTCGAGGTTCCCCGCGGGCGACGTGCCTTGCGAGATGGCTTCGCGCAGCGCCGCGGCCGATGCGGACGCATGGGCCATGCCGACCGGCGCCCGCACAACCGGCCCGACGCGCGAAAAGAGCCCCGTCGGCAGCGCGAACATCGGCGGCGTGGCGAACTTCAGCAGCACCAGCACCAACAGCCCATACCGCAGCGGCGCGGGCCGGCGGGCCAGAAGCGGTGCGAGCAGCAGCGCCGCCAACGCCAGCAGCGAGGCCTGCCAGGCCGCGTGCCAGAGCGTCGGCCAAGCGGCGGCGCCTATGTGGTTGATCGCATCGACACCGGTGTTGAAGATGTTCATCGGCGCTTCTCCGATTGGCCGGCGGAGCCACGGGGCCCCCCGGAATTCCCGGAACCGTTGCCCCGGCCCGCGTTGGCGCGCAGGTCGTCGAGCAGTTGCTGCAGCTCGTCAAGCTCCTGGCGCGACGGCGGCTGGGCCTCCAGCAGCGACGCGACCAGGGCCACCCCGTTCCCCGCGAAGACGCGGTCGAGCAGCCGGCGGACGAGCCGGCGGTAGGTCGGCCCGGGCTGCGACTTGGGGCGGTAGATGAAGGCCTTGCCCACCGGCGCCTTGGCCCGCGCGACGAGCCCCTTGCCTTCGAGGCGGTTGAGCAACGTCACCGCAGAGCCGTGTGCCATCGGGCGGAACTCCGCCAGCGCCTCGCGCACCTGGCGGGCCGTCCCCTCGCCCATCCGCCAGAGGCAGGAGAGGACCTCCAGCTCGGCGTCGGGGAGGTTGCCGCCGGAAGCGCCCCCGCCTGCGGAGGAGCCTCCACCCGCGGCTACGGGCGGCGCGGAGCGCGAAGCGGATTGGGCGGGATCGTTGCGGCGGATGACCATGGATGAACCTCCCGCGCCCGGGCCGGCGCGGCCACGGGCGGACCGGTTCAATGTAGACGGGCGTCTATTTCACGTCAAGAGGAAAATAGACGGATGTCGAGATTGGGTGGAGACGGCTCTTGTAGGGTGGGTTGAGCCGTCACTACTGTCCGGGATTTCCGCGCCGCGGAATTCACGCAATCTTCGCTTGCGCCCCCGGCGCGGATCGTGCATGATCCCGTGCATGGCCGAGGCGTCGCCCCCATCTTGCCCGCAGGT
>JAPLMQ010000030.1 GCA_026386955.1 Planctomycetota bacterium | reverse complement strand
GTCGGCGGCGACGGCGACGGGGTCGAACTCCAGCGTGGGGCTGCCGCCGATGAGGGGCGACTGGACGCGGGCCGTGACGCCTTCGCGGAGCACCACATCCTGCGCGATGCGGGCGACGGCGACCACGCCCGGGCGTGGCGTCGTGAGGAAATCGACGCTGACGATGGCGCCGACATCGATGCCCGCGAAGCGCACGCGGTTGCCCCGGCTGAGCCCCCCGGCGCTGGGCAGCTCGACGCGCACGGAGTAGCCGCGCTCGAGCATGGTCGGGAGAGAGCCGAAGAGCAGCAGAAGGATGCCCAGCCCGACGAGTCCGGCGATGGCGGTCAGGCCCACGGCGATGTTGCGCAGGCGCTCGGTCATGGGTCGGTCTCGCGGAGGCGAGCGGGAATCACAGGCAGGTCGGCGGAGGCGGTTCAGCGGCCGGAAGCATGGCCCGCGCCGTTGCCCGGCGGGCCGAAGCCCTCGCGGATGCGGGCAAGGTCCTCCCGATCGGCCTCGCCGCGGATGAAGCGTTGGACGACATCGTTGACGCTGAGCCGAAACCGGTCCGGCTCGGCGTCGGCGATGATCTGGCCATCGTAGAGCATCACCATGCGGTCGGCAATCCGCCCGGCGCTGGCCATGTCGTGCGTGACCACGAGGTTGGTCATCCGCAGGCGGTCGCGCAGCTCGATGATCAGCTCGTTGATGACGTCGGAGCGGATCGGGTCCAGCCCGGTGGTCGGCTCGTCGTAGAGGACCAACTCGGGCTCGAGGACGATCGCCCGCGCCAGCGCGACGCGCTTGCGCTGCCCGCCCGAGAGGTCGGCGGGCATCTTCCGCATGACGTCGACCAGCCCGACCATGCGCAGCACTTGTTCGCAGCGTGCCTCGCGCTGGTCCTGCTCCATCGCCGTGTGCTCGACCAGCGGGAAGCAGATGTTGTCCTGGACGTCCATCGAATCGAAGAGCGCGCCCATCTGGAAGAGGAAGCCCATCTTGCGGCGGACGGCGATCAGGTCCCGTTCCCCCATGGTGTCGACGCGCCCGAACTTGAACCAGACCTCGCCGCGGTCGGGCCGGAGGAGCCCGGCCACATGCTTGAGCAGCACGCTCTTGCCCGTGCCCGAGGGGCCGATGACGACCGTGGTCTTGCCCGGCATGAGCGTGAGCGTCACGCCCGAGAGGACGCGCAGCGTGCCGAAGGACTTCGCGACGTTGACGAGCCGGACGATGGGGTCGGCCCGGGTGCTGCCCGTCTCGGGCGGGGGCGGCCGGAAGTCGATCGCGTTCGGCTCCGCCCCGAGATTCGGGCCAGCGGGCGACTCCTCCGGGCCGGGCGCACTGGGATTCACCGGTAGAACTCCCGTAAATAATAAGTGCTTTTATATAAGATAGTTACAATCTTATGTTTTGAATACTTGCCCATATACTTGCCCACTCATGACCCGTTGACTAAAATGTCCAAGTCGTTGCAAAACAAATGTTAACAGGTGAGAAACATGGCACAGGCACGCGCGGGACAACCTCAAAAGGCGTACCGAACCAGTTGGGGGCAACTGATAGACGGATTGTACCGTGGCAGCGACTTGCGATGGCGGGTGGTGGCCACCGGCCAGCGTTTCAGGGAGCCGGACGAGCGGTTGGCCATCATGAAGTTCAAGAATCTCCAACCTGAAGCCACCGTGGCAATCCCCGCCATGGTACCCGGGCCGGTGAGCATTGACCAGATCGTTGATCCGGTCACATCGGCAGACCAGCCCGGGGCCATCGCCACTCCCGCGCAGATGGAAGCCTGGCTCGATCAAGTCACCAGTCAAATCGGGGAACAGCCGGGTGAAATCCATGTTCAGGCCTCCCTGTTTTGGGCTTGGCTCCGTGAGCAGTTGATTTCACGGCCCGAAGCCGTGGGCAAGCTCACCGGCATCCCCGAGCTGGCCAACCTCCGCCACCTGCCGGCCCTCAAGGCGGGCATCCCGCTGAAGCTTTTGGCCAAACAGTATCTGGACAAGAGCGCCGGCACTAAGACGTCACGTTGCAGGGCCGTGGCGATCTTCCAGCGACTCGTGAAGCATACCGGTGCCACCACCGTCAACGACCTGACCCAGGAGAAGCTCATCGCGTTCCGGGATTCGATCGAGGCCTCCGACACCCTTCGGTCGGCCGGCACCCGCAAGGCGTACTACGGACGCATCAAGGCGGTCATCGCGTTTGGCCTCAAAGAGGGGATGGACGAGATCCAGATCGGCAACGCCTTGAAGCGGTGCAAGGTGCTTTGGACGGCCGAGGCCTCGCCGCCGGTCGACCCCACCCCGATCTCAAGGGTCGACTTTATCCGACTCCTCGCCGCCGGCAACGGATCGTGGCGAGCGTGGCTCCTGCTCGGGCTTAATCTCTGCATGACGATCGAAGACCTGTGCGAGTTGCGCTGGGCCCACTTCAATCTGGAAGCCGGCACTTATGCCGCCTACCGGGTCAAGACCAAGAAGCGTCGCATCCCGCGGGCCGGCACCCTCTGGCCGGAATCGATCACCGCCCTCAAGGTCCAGCCTCGCAAGACCGAGTTCGTGTTCGTCAGCCCTCACGGCACCCGCTACAGCAACCACGGCCGCGGCGAAAGTTTTGCCGAGCTTCGCAAGAAAGCTGGCCTGCCGGATTCCGTGAAGTTCTGCCACATCCGCGACGGGGCCTACACCGCGGCGATCCAAGGCACCACCGAGGAGAAGTGGGCCCGTGTGCTGGCGGGACACCGTGCGCCGGGGCTCCAGGACAACTACGTGCTCCGGAACGCCGAGGCCACGCGGCCCGCCTGCGAGGCGGTCTACAAGGTTTACGGGCCATTCGGCAGGGAGTCTGCCGAGGCATAGTTGCCGACTCCGGCGGCATCCGGAATATCCGGAAGAACAAGGAGTCCAAGAGGTCCTCCCCTCGTCGTGCCATGCGATGATCGCGCGAAGTCGATAATCACAGGACAGGACGGGTCAATGCGTTCTAACGGAGAGGTTGTGCGGCGGTGGTCGATCGGTACAGGCGTCACAGCACTCGCTCGAAGTAATCGTCAGTTTCCGAACGGCACGAGCTTGTACCTGATCGCCACCTTCTCGGCGGGGACGGATTTGCCCCCCGCGGGTGCGGGATCAATCACCTGGATCATGACCGTGCTATTTTCCCCCAGCTTCACCAGCCGCGGCTGGTCGATCTGGATCTCGACGCCGAAGCCGCCGCGGTCGATGCGGATACTGGGCGTCAGCGCCCCGGCGGGGGTGATGGTGCTGCCGTCGGCGGCCTTCACCGACGTAGGCGTCTTGCCGTCGTGCTGCTTGCCGATGAAAGGGATCATCTCGTAGGCCGATCGCATCTCCGACCACTGCCGCTCGTGGGTCCACATGGAAAGGATCTGCGAATAGTCGGACTGAGCAAGTTGGACCGCGCAATCGATCGAGTCATTGTTGTAGGTGTAGGAGCGGGTGGACTTGAGGTGGGCATCACGGATCTCGCCGGAGCTGGTGACGGTGTTGCCGTTGAGCTTGGCGTCGTGGTGTTCGCTGATGCCGGCGACGACAGGGAAGCCATCCCACCGTTCACCGACCAGGTTGTGAACATGGAAGGAGCGCCATTGCGAGGGGTGCATGCCCACGCCGTAGTCGCCCGAGAGGGTGGAGGCCAGGACGGGGCCCTTGCCGGGGACGGTGAGTTGGCAGATGGTTCCTCCGCCGAAGCCAAGTTGCCCGCTGAAGCACTGGCTCATCCATTCGGGGGCGAGGTGGCCGTGGAAGGTGAGGATGTAGTAGTTGCGGCGGCGTGCGGCGAACCACTCGTTGCCGCCGTTGACGTTGACGGTCAGATCGGGGCCGGGGTTGCCTTTCCATGCGTGACCGGTGCGCTCCCACTCATCGGGCCCGGGATTGGCGCTGGCGGCGGTGCGGCCAGACCAGGGGTTCGCGGCGGCCCCATGGCAGTAGAGGTAGGTATACAGCTCGTAGTAGCGGTCCATGACTTGTTGGAATCGCGGGTCGTCACCGGCGTCACCGAGGATGCCCCCCTCGGCGACCCAGATGTTCTTCGAGGGGCGCCAGTTGTTCATGATGTAGGAGCCGTAGTTCATGTCGTGGGCGAAATGCTCCTGTGAATCGCCCGAGGGCGACAGGCCCGCGCCGGGGCCCCAGCCGCCGGTGGACCAGCGCTGCCAGAAGGTCTCGAACCGCTCCTTCTGCAGCGCGTCGCCCGTGGCACGGTGGCAATACCACAGGGCGACGTTGATCTGGGAGAACGAGTTGCCATTCACCCGTTCCATGCCGGTTGCGAAGCTCAGGCGGTCGCCTGCCATGATCAGGCCTTCCTTGATGATGTCCTTGAGTTCCTGCGAGACGTCGCCGCGCGGCATCAGCTTCCAACTAGTCTTGAAAACCTTGAAGCCGTAATAGCCCATTCCGTAGGCCCAGTTGTTCCAGTCGCAGGTTCCGCGACCGTCGCTCGCTTCCAAGAGTCGCATCCCGTTGTAGATTTTCTCGGCGTCCTTGCGCACGTCCTCCTTGAGGCTGGCGCCGTTGGCCTTGAGCCAATTGTGGTAGCGCACTTGGAAGGGTTGCCAGAAGACGTCGCCATCAACGACGATGGTGCCGGCCTGGATGGCGTTGGCGGTGGCTTCATCCGGGCAGAAGACGGGATTCACGCCCATGCCCACGTAGTCAGCGAACGCACCCTTGGGGGTCTGCTGCAATGTGATCTTGATCAGGTAGTCATTCGGCCCATCGCTCACTTGGACCCTGAGAAGCTTGCCGTCGTATTGCCCCGACGCAAACGCGGCCATGGCATTCTTCCAGGCCTCGTCCTTGGCGGGCTCCGGGGTGAAGTAGCCGCCGGTCGCCGGGCCGTCGTAGAGAACCTTGCCGTCGGGCGCGGTGAGCGTGAAGCGACGGCCGCGCGGCTCGTCAGGCTCGGCCACGATGAAGTGCAGACCGACCGTCCCTTTGGGCACGTAGACAAACGCCTGCTTGAGCAGGTCGCCGTGGCCGTGGACGAACATGGGGTGGCCGCAGAAGCCGTATTGGAGTGAGGGCGTGAGGCGGAGCGTGATGAAGTGGTCCGACGTGCCGGCGAGGACGATGCGGTAGACGCCCTTCTTGCCGCCCTTGATCGGCCGCTCAAACGTGCGGGCAACAATCGTCTTGAGGCGGTTGGGATCGGACCACGCACTCCATCGCACGTTGGGATTGGCGCCCTTGGCGTAGAGGCTGATGTAGCTCTGCAGGTCGTGATCGAAGCCGCCGATGCGGTTGGGCGGGTTGACCGGCGCGCAGCCGTCGTCGGGGATGACTTCGCGGACCACGGGCTTGCCCTCGGGGTCGTACACCTTGAATAGAACCTCGCGCGGACCGTTGGCCTCGAGATTGATATCACGCACGTCGATGGCGACCGTGAAGTCCTTGCCCTCGGGATTGGCCACCAGGGCGGTGACACCCTCGCGCAGGCGGAACGTCCGCTCGCCCTGAGCCAGCGCCGAGGTCGCGCACCCCAGGCCGACCATCGCCAGACTCATCGCCACGACCATCGTTCTGATGTTCATCCTTCGAATCCTCACTGGCTGGTTGTGCCGTGTGTTCATCCGGCCTGGCGGGCTGCGGCCCGGATATGTCACAGGCGGTTGGCGGTCAGTCTAACGCACGACGCCACGGCGACCCAACTTCGTCCGATGGACTGCGACCCAGTGACAAACGTGGTATCACCGTAGGCCGCTGATGGATGAGCCGAATCGCTGGCAGGTCGTGACGCTGTTCGTGGCAGGCAGGCCTGCGCCGCGTCGTGGTCGGTCGATCGGCGATGGAGACTTGCCCATGGAGACAGGACCATCACCGCATCGCGATCGACTCCACCTGAGCCGCAGAAGATTTCTGGAGTTCACCGGCGCGGCGGCATTGCTCACCGGCCTGTCCGCTTGCGAATCACCGTCGAGTCGACTTGTCGGCGACGCCGACTCCCACCAATTCAAGGGCCACGCAAGAGCACATCCCATGGTCGTCTCATTTGACTTTGGCTGCGCCGCCGGGCTTTATGCCAAAGGGCTTCACCCGCGATTGCTGCTCAACCCCGAGGATCTGGATCGCCTGCGCACGGCCTGCCGATCGGGGTGGTGCCAACTGGCTCTCGCTGGGCTGCGGCGCAAGGTCGAGCCTCTCGTGCAACGGGTGCTCGATTCCCCCGACCTTTCGGCGACGGCCACCCAACCCGCGGGCAAGCAGATCGACAAGGACCCCAAACTTCCCGGGGTCGCCGCCCACTTGCCCGACCTGGCGCTGGTCGGGCTACTCGACCATGATGCGCGGGCGCTCGATGCCGCCCGGCTCGCCATCAACTCGGGGCCGGCGCACTACGGCAACTCCGCCCTGGCCTACGATCTGTTGCAGCCGCACCTATCGTCGGCGGAGCGCGCCCAATACGTGGCGTGGGCGTCTGCCAAGATCCCAAGTTACCTCGAACTCGCCGGGCCACGGTACATCCAGTGCGCCGGCGGCAACACGCCCATTGGGTACATGCTTCACGCACTGGAACTGGTTCTTGCCATCGGCGGCGATGAGGGAGCCCCCGACCTGACCCGTCAGCGTCAATCTTTGCTCCTGGACTTCGAGGCCGCCATCTACTCGGCGATCGGCCCCGAGGGGTACCCGGCCGAGGACATCGGTTACGGCACCATGGTCGCCGGCAAGCTTCTGGAGATGGCGATGCAACTCCGCCGCGCCGGGCTCTACGACGCCTACACCCGCTGCCCGCGCCTGGCGCTCTTCGGCCGGGCCATGCTCCATTTCGTCCAGCCCTGGGGGATGTTCCTCTCCAACACCGGCGACCACGGCGACGACTTCCGCGATCGCTCCGCCGCCCTCGCCACCCTGGCGCGGTTCCACAACGACCCGACGCTGACCTGGCTCCTGACCACGCTCTCCTATCCGTGCCTCGATCCGGAGTTCCGTGATCGCATCGCTCCGCTCGACCATGAAACGCCGCTGGGGCCGGGCATGCAGGCGCCCACCAACGCCGTCACGCTGATCACGCTGGCCGATGTTCCCGCGCCCGTTCTTCCGCAAACAACAAGCGTGCCCACGGCGTTCAAGGATAGTGATCGCGGCATCGTTTCCTTCCGCTCCGGCTGGCGCGATGACGACACCTTCGTCTACTTTGACGGATCTCAGCGACCCGGTGCCGCACCCGGTCACGCCCACGACAGTGCCGGGCACTTCTGCCTTTCGGCGGTGGGGGAATACTTCGCCGTCAGCCCCGGTCGCTACGGCAACGAGCAGGATCAGCACAACACACTCCTGGTCGATGGCAAATCCGGCTGGTCCAACGACGGGCAATGGGGCGCTACGCCCTACCAGGGACGGCTGATCGAGTACCGACCCAATGAGTTGTGCGACTACGCCGCCGCCGACTGTTCCAAGCAAACCAACTGCTACTGGTCGTTCCGTCACCTGGGGTTGATCAAAGGCGGGGAGGCCCCGGCTTATGCCTGGACGGTGGATGATGTCAATGGCGCCAACGACTACCGCTCCTTCTGGTGGACCATGTATTCGGCGCCGGGGAACACCATTCGGATCCAGGGCAATCAGGCCCAAATCGAGGGCAAGCGTCACGGCGGCATCCTGGACGTGCACTTTGCGGTGCCGCCGCCGGAGTGTTACCCCAAGCCGCACGCCGTGGAGGTCGTGCAGGACATGCCCTGGACCAGTTCGCACAAATACGTCAGCCGGGATTGGGTTGCGGGCCGGCGGCACAACGGCGTCCACCACGCCACCTTTGAGCGGCCGCGACTGGTGGCCAAGGTGACGGGGTTCAACGGCCAGGTGATGGCGGTGATGATCCCCCGCCGCAAGGGCGAGCCCGCGGCGATCGTCGAGCCATTGCCGACGCTGATGGGCGCCTTGGCCATGCGGATTGTCCGCGGGCACATCGAGGACACGCTGATCTTCGCCTATGGTCATTCGCTGCTCGAGGCCAACGGGGTGCGCGGCCGGGGACGCTGGCTGGTCGTTCGCCGCGATCAACGTGATCGCCGGCTGGTGAGTCACGCGATCCATCGGGGCGACTGGCTCGAAGTGGATGGACAAAGCGTCAAGCTCTGAGTGGGACGGGCGCGGGAGCCCGGTGCCCTTGGCATCGCGAGACGACGTCAGTATCGTTTCGCCACCCGCCGCGATGCTGATGTCGTTATTGAAGAACCTGTTGTCGCTGCCGTCCGTCTTGCACTGGACACCGCAACCTGACCGGCACGCCTCAGTTGCTGGCGACCGCCGGCAGCCGCTTCGAGCGGTTCGCCCGGACCAGGGGAAGGAGGCGGTCGTGAGTCATGGAGACCATCGCATGGGACGACGCGGGTGGGGATCAGAGGCTGTTCGCCGCCGACTGCTCGCGGACGCGCCGGGATTGTTCCGCCTTCCACCCGTTCCACAGGGCGAACCACGCGCGTGACTCCGGCGAGAAGACCACGTCGTGGATGGTGGCTCGCTTGCGGTACGTGAGCACGGACCCAAGGTGCCAGCCCAC